>USOZ01000034.1 GCA_900556525.1 uncultured Oscillospiraceae bacterium
AAAGGCGCGCCCGCGCCGCCATGGGGCAGAAACGGTGAGAGGTTTGCCTGTGCAAAGTGCGCGGGTCAGCCGAACGTGCCAAAAGCGAGCGGGCAAAAAGAAAAAGCCCTGCGCAAATGCACAAGGCTTTTCGTTATTCATCGTTTAAGCTTACTTTCTCTTCTTAGCAACGAGAACTGCACCGGCAGCAACAATGCCAAGACCTGCAACAGCAGCTACATCAGCAACACCTGTGTCAGGAGATCCCTTTGTGGAATCAGTAGCAGCAGCAACATCGCCTGCAGCGGGTGCTTCATCAGTAGCAGGAGCTTCGTCAGCAGCGTCGTCAGCATCAGCATCTTCGTCAGCAGCGTCATCAGCAGCTACATCTTCATCAGCAGCAACATCTTCGTCAGCAGCATCATCAGCAGCTGCATCATCAGCAGCAGCGTCGTCAGCAGCAGCGTCTTCGTCAGCAGCATCATCAGCAGCTGCATCTTCGTCAGCAGCATCATCAGCAGCGTCATCATCAGCAGCAGCGTCGTCAGCAGCAGCGCCAGCTTCTACTAAAGGAAGGCTAGCCTTACCGTTTTCGTCGAAGGAGATCATTACATTGCCGTCAGCGTCCTTGAGAACCATGGACTTAACAACGATGTTGGACATATCCTGACCCCATTCCTGAACTGCAACCTGAACGAGCTGATAGCCTTCAAATACGCAGTTGGAATCGTCAACAGTTAATGTACCTGTGTATGTAAGATCACCGGTCTTAACGAACTGAACGGGCTTGTCGGTAGCAAGAGTGTCGATTTCGCGCTCTTCGTCCTGTGTGCCCCAGTATTCCTTACCGTTCCAGTTATGTTCAGAATGACCTTCGCCCTTGCTGGAAAGAACGATAGCGCCGCCGAAAGAACCGTCGAAGAAGTCAGGATCATCAGTTGTGATTGTAACTTCGATAGAAGCGATCTTTGTACAGTCGATACCGTAGTCAGTGTAGTCCTTTTCGGAAGCGTCAAATGTCTGATCGCTGTAGATTACGGGCATCCAAGAACCTGTACCGGATCTGAAATGACCATCCTGGGGAACAACCTTGAGAACTGCGCTAGCGGAAACGCCCATAGCAGCAGCAGCTACTGCAGCAGCGGAGAGGCTAGCAATTAACTTGTTTAACTTCATTTTGAGTATCCTCCTAAAATTTTATCCGCCATATAGCAAAGCCTAATACGACGTTTAATTCATTTTAACATGACTTTTACACCCCGTCAATATGCATTTTCACTAAAATTTATGCATATTTTATGGAAGTTTTGATTAACCTAATTAGGCAAATTTAAACTTTGTAAAAAGTCGTGATTACTTTCTCTTCTTTGCAACAACAACTGCGCCGGCAGCAACGATTGCAAGACCTGCAACAGCAGCTACATCAGCAACGCCTGTGTCAGGAGATCCCTTTGTAGAATCGGTTGCAGCAGCAACATCGCCTGCAGCGGGTTCTTCGGTAACAACGGGCTTATCTTCGTCAGTCGCGGGAAGTGTAACAGCTTCATTTGCTTCGTCGGTAGTATCAGCAGCGTCACCAGCTGTGTCAGCAGCACCGGAAACGAGGTTGCCTTCGCCGTCGAATGCGATAACTACGTTGCCTGCTTCGTCATAGCACTGCATACCCTTTACAACGATCTGGGACATATCCTGACCCCATTCCATAAGAGCAATCTGAGCGTAAGCGTCAGGAGAGTCTACAGCGTAGAGGCAGTTGGAAGCGTCAACGTTGAGTGTGAGCTGGTAAGTGTAATCGCCAAGGGTTTCTGCGAGAAGGTCAGCAGCAGCATCCTGTGTTTCAAAGCCGTTTTCTTCGTCAATGCATCCCCAGAAGCTCTTCTGGATCCAGTTATGATCCTCGGGGCAGAGGGACGCAGGTCCGCAGCTCATTACAACTGCGCCGCCGAACATACCTTCAAAAAAGTCGGTGTCATCGGTCGTGATCTGGAACTTAACAGTCTTAATAGAAGCGTAATCAATGCCGAAGTCGATATTCTCGGAAGGGCAGTAGATTTTAGCCATCCACATACCGGAACCGGACGAAAGGTGACTCGGAGCATTATCAACTACTAAGAGAGATGCGCCAGCGGAAACTGCAAGTGCGGAAACAGCAACGGCAGCAGCCGCTGTGCCTGCAAAAGCTTTTCTTAACTTCATTTTTAGTTTACCTCCATAAAAAATTAAAGTGTTGGGTTAATCCTTTTAACCTATTATTTATTATATATGAATGTATGCAAATTTGCAATATGTAAATTCAACAATATTGCACGTTTGTTTTAGTATATTTTTGCCTAAATACAGCCCTCTTGTCGCTCTCTTTTTGTTTAATCTTAACAAAAAACGTGCCCGGCGAACCGAGCACGTCTTTGTTATTCAGATTCGATAATCGACTTTAGGGGTCAATTACTTTCTCTTCTTAGAAACTACAACTGCAGCAGCAGCGATAGCAGCAGGAACAACTGCGAGAGCTACACCAGTGTTGGGGTTGGAGTCGTCAGAAGGCTTAACGATTACGGTGTCATCACCAGCGGTGTTGTCATCGTCAGCGTTGTCAACGTTTGCGTCGTCGTCATCATCATCGTCATCGTCGAGAGAAGGATCTTCAGCGTCATCAGCATCGTCTGCGTCATCAGCATCGTCTGCGTCATCAGCATCGTCTGTGTCATCATCAGTATCTTCTACGTCAGAATCATCAGCGTCGTCTTCGTCGTAAGCAAGTGTTACAGTTTCAACCTTGAGACCTTCAACAGCCTTGTCTTCGTACTTAACGCCCTTAGCAAGACCGAAGTATACGTTTTCGATAACGCCCTTGGTCTGGCCGCCGAGCTGATCAAGAACATCAGAGATGTCGAAGGTTACTTCGCCAGCGTCAGCGTCGATAGAAGCAACAGCCTGGAGAGAACCTGTGGACTGATAGTTGAAGAAGAGAGCGAAGTCGTTAGCAGTAGCATCGCCGAGAGCGTTCTTCAGACCAACCTGAGTAGAAGGAATACCACCATTGTTCCATGATGTGCCGGAAGCAGCAGCAGCGGTTGTGAACTTGAATGTGATAGTACCGTTTGTCTGCTTGTTGAAGAAGTCAGCTACCTGAGAAGAGAGACCAGCGAACTCGTTAGGATTGGTTCCGAGACCGTTGTCATCATAAGACTGGTTGCCGTCTTCCTTACCGCCGTTAGATGTAGCATTGTAAGCGCCCATGTAAGAGAGGAGCTGGATATCCTGTCTTAAGAGAGTGTTGTTAGCGCCGGAAACCTTCTTAGCGATGAAAGGATAGTTGTTGGTTGTGCTCTTTTCAGAGTACTTAGCGTAGATACCGGTTGTGATTGTAGAAGTATCCCAAGCGTTTACGCACTGGTTGATAGCGGCGAGGATGTCACCACCCTTAGCAGTCTGGAAAGGAATAACCTTAAGACCGTCAATGTTTTCGCCCCAGTTGGTAGAACCGTAAGCATCGTAAGCAGTAGCTGTTGTTACAGTACCTTCGCAAGCGATTTCGATAGAAATCTGTGTGATTTCAACGAACTGAGAAGGAACGAAGGAATCTGTAGGAGCGGTAGAAGCGTAAGCCTTGATAGCCCATGTCTTACCGGAAGCGTCGTACTTCTGAGTTGTCCAGTCGAAAGTTGTGTCGCTGTCGTAGTTAGCGAAAGCGTAGGTATAGGTCTTGGAAGAAGAGCTCTTAGAACCCTTGATACCGGTAACCTTAAGGTTGATACCTGTTACCTTCTTGGTAGCGTTCTCAATGTTGATTGCGAGAACGTCGTCAGCGCTGATACCGAGTTCAGCAGGTGCAAGGCCATCCTTGTCAGCGAGGAAGTTAACTTCCTTACCGGTTGTTGCGTTGAACTTGATGGTACCGGTTGTGATAGCCATGTCAAATGTCTGTTCTGCTGCGGAAGCAACAGATGCTAAAGATGCAACTGCAACAAGAGCAGCTGTACCAGAAGCGAGAAGCTTTGTCATCTTCATGATTTTTGTCCTCCAAAAAAAATTTTTTAGTAAATAGCGTGTGCCATTTCCTCTTGTATTATACAATGTAATTTTGTAAATTTCAATAGTGATTTTTACCATAATTTGTAATTTTATTCAGTTGATACCGACAAAATTCACAAATCGAAAAATTACTTTTGAAATCTCATACACTGTATTCAAAGTTTCAATGTACCGTTTACATTTAGGTAGTCACCCGCGTCCGCAGAAAAGTTTCACTTTTTTTAAAAAAATTCCGAAAAATTTTCAAAAAAACTGAAAACCGCACAACCATGCGGTTTAAACGCATTAAAAAACCGGGAAACGCTGTACGTTCCCCGATTTTTTTATATTCTAGTCTACAACTTCCGCAACAAGCAGTACCCAATAACGGCTCTTTCCTTTTTCATAATAGCCGATACCGATAGAATCGTGGTTATATCCGCTTCCGAGGATAACCGAGTAGTTGACCTTATCGGAAAGCACGGACTGTAAGAACTCGGCGGGCGTTTTATAATAGGAAGCGATGAATTCCGCGCAGTAGCGAACCTTTACGCCGCAGTCGTCAACCGCGGAAAGATAGCCTGCGCCCGTCGGGCGGGTGTGATCCATAAGCACGGAGAGTTCCTTTGCGCGGACGTTCGCCGCCTCGGTAAGCCCCTTATCAAGAATGAGCTGGTTAAGTCCGCTGCTTCTGCGATAGGAATTGAGCAGAACGGCAGCCTCGGAGTAAATCGGGTCGCCGAAATTGAAATCGGTAAGATGAAGCGGAATTTCAGAAACGGTTTCTATTTTAACGCTGCTCTGCTTCCAGCCGTTCTTTGCAACGATTGCGCTCAATGTCGACTTATCGCCGAGCGTAAGCGGACCCGTGTAAATGTCGGAATATTCGGGGTCGGGGATCGTGCCGTCTATAGTATAATAAATAGTAGCGTCCTCGGTTATCGTCGAAAGCGTAACCGTTTTCGTTCCCGTCGCAATGTCGATACAGCCGAATTCAACAGGCGCACACTTCTGTTTCACATTTATCTTCGACGAAGCAACAAAATCGCCCTTTTTGGTGTACTCTATAACGCGCATGGTCGAATTTTCGGTAAATTTAACGCGCTTTGAATATTTTTTGCTGTCCTTTGAGGGCTTTGTGCCGTCGGTAGTGTAATAAATCACGTTGGAGCTCTTCTTCGGCATGAGTGTTACATACATATAGCCCTTTTCAGCCATGTATGTGAACTTATACTTGACTTTGGACGTGCCTTCGTCCTCATCGGGAGCGTTGTCGTTTTCGATATAATTGCCGATATTGACAGTTTTGGTGTAGACCGCACTGTTCGCATGGTCATTCATAACTGCAACTGCGCGAACCTTGGTTTTTTCCTTTATCGTTATCTCTTTAAGGTAAAGCTCGGATTTTTCGGTAGGCTTTGTGCCGTCGAGGGTGTAGTAGATCTTTGCACCGAGCGTCTGGCAGGAAAGTTCGATCACGCTTTTGCCTATCTGATAATCAATGTCAAATTCAACGGGCGCGCATTTAGGCGTGATAGTAGTTTTCATTGTGGAAACTTTCTTCCCGCTCACGTCAAACTCAGCCGCGCGAATGATCGTCTTTGTGTATACGCAGATCTCGGAGTCGAGCGGATATTCCTCAGAATTTGTCGTGGGAACAGTTCCGTCTGTAGTATAGCGGATAATCGTGTTATCCGAGGACGGAACGAGCTTCACAAACGCAGTTCCGTAATAGTCATATTCAACGGTTTTGGTCATCTTGCTCGCTGCGGCAGCCTCGGGAACAAACCCTGTCGGAAGCAGCCCCGTAACAATGAGGGCGAAAGCGAGAAGCGCAGAAATCAGCATTTTTATACTCTTCTTCATTTTTACATTCCTTTCTGTGGCGTCTTAAAGCTTTGGTTACTTTATTTTAACACATTGCTCCCGCCATGTCAAGCACGCGGCATATAATATTATAATGGTATATATTTGCATATATTGGGAATTGTCGTTATTTGTCCCGAAAATATCGCCGAAAGGGGCTTGACAAAAGCCGCGAAATGTTGTATAATCACATTCACAAAAGAGTTTTGCCCGCCTTTTTGCTACATAAGGCGAAGCAAACCGATTTAACCTGACCTTTGGTTCCCGCCGTTTGGCAGAGCGCGAAATTTTGCTAAGCGTTTAAAAGGCGGAACTGCCGGTACGGGTTCCGTACGGGGTCGTAAAGGTTTCGACGGGGATGATGAAGCCCGTTAAGCACGCGGAGTTCGCCTAAACTCCTCAAAAAGGGCACTTTTAAAATTAAACGCAGACAATAGATCTGAATTAGTAGCTGCCTAAGTGCAGCTTCCGTCCGACCGGAGAGCGCTGCGGCTCTGATTCGGGCGTCGACTAGCAGCCAACGTCTTGGGTGAGCGTCCTGTAGCCCCTGCCGTAACTAAAGGGCTGCCAAAGGGTGATCCTGTCAATCGGAGCGCCTCGCGGGAGATTTAAAAGATTGAATAAGCGTGTAGAAAGACGTGTGGATTTGTTTTCGGACGGGGGTTCGACTCCCCCCGATTCCACCAGCCGGGAAACCCGGCAGTATTAAAAGCTCGATTGCAAGGTCGGGCTTTTGTTTATATTGTTCTTCTTAAATTTGATATTTCATATTCTTGCAATTCGCAGGCGTTGTTCGTTTTTGAGTTTAAAAACGGGAGGAGTCGAACCCCTAGGGTTAAGAATCCGCCCATTTTGCCCAAAATTAACCCGACAATCACGTTATGTAAGGAGTTCCACCATGAAAAATTATACTCAAGTTTATGCGAAAAACAGTTTTGAAGCAGCGGCAACATACTGCAAAGCCTTTGGCGCAGGGATCACCCGCGAATTTAATACTAAGCACCAATAAAACCATAGATAAAAATTCTCATATAACCCATACATGCAAAGATTATGCTCGATTTTTTGTACAGTTTTTAATTGATGCTGAGTATAAAAACGCGGATAACACCGCTTATGAACACTGCGAGCTTTCTGTGAACGGAGAGGGCTTTCTGGCTCTCGCCGAAGCCAAAAATCCATGTGATATTGATACAGCTCAACGGCCTTAATTCTTCGATTTCCATATTTTTTCCTTTCCCATTTGTTGCCGAAAGAACCGTTCCCTTTTACAGGAACGGTTCTTTTTGTTTACTTTTCTTCTTCCTCAGCGCCTGCGTTATCCTCGACCCACTTCGCCGCCATAAGGGGAGTGAGCGTGATGTTCATTTCCTCCTTGCCCGCGTCGAACGCTTCGCCGTGCGAATTGTCGTTCTCGCCGAGTATGTCATAGGTCACCTGCTGGTGATACGTTATGCGGCAGAAGAGGAACTCCGGCGGGATATACGAAGCCTGCTTTATTTCCTCGAGCCAGCGTATCGGGTTCATTCCGCCGATACTGATGCTGCTTATCAGCCAGCCGCCTGCGGCAGCCGCGTCATTTGCACAAAGGTAGAGCGAGAAGCGGAACGGCTTTTCGCTTTCCTCCGTAAGCACCTCAACGTTGAAATCTTTCAGCGCAAAGCTGTTGATAACGCGGGATTCAAAGCCGCACGCGCAGCAGGTGCCGCCGTAGCCGAACAGCTTTGAGTTCACGTCCTTCGCGAAATAGTTGCGGTAGTTCGGGCTTTCGCTGAACTGCGCAATATCTCTGCACTTTTTGCGCAGATATGCGAATTCGTCCTTCGTTATCGTGGGGATTATCTTCAGATAAGAAGAGATCTGGTCGGGAAGCACCTTGTTCGGTTCTTCCGCCGAGAGATAGTGGCTGCTGAGCTGAGAATGGTTCTCGCCGGTTATGATATACTCCGCAACGTCCGCAAATTCGGGTTTTGTATAGTCGCCTCTGAGCGCGATATACTTCTTCGTCTTTTCGCGCTGCTCGGGAGTTATGGGCGTGCCGACCTCGATTATCTTGATAATTTTATCGTCATCGCCGATAAGTGCAACGCGGTCAACCTTTAAGTCACAGGTATAGAGTTTACCCGCTCTGTCCGCAATATCGTCCGCGCTGAGCTCCTCGTTAGCGAACATTTTTACGAGCATATCCTTATCGAACGCAAATCTGTTCTTGCTGTACGGGAAGTCGAAAACGCGTCCGTCAAGCATTCCGCACCTTATAAGCGCGCCGACGTCGCCGACAAGTTCGAGCATTTCCGCGTTCGTTACGGACGGCGGGATCATGAACTGCTTATTATACGCCGCAAAGCGATAACGCTTATTTATATCGAGCTGGAGCGTTACCTGTCCGCCCTGTTCCTTTATTTCACGCAGGAACGTCATGGTGTCCTTGCCCTGTGTGAAACTGTTGATAATCATGTTTACAACTTCGTTGTAATTCTGGTGAGTATCGAAACGGTGCTGGCGCTTCTGAATGGTCTCCATTGCGTCCTTGAGGTTGCCGATAATCATTTTCGACACTTCGTAGCGCTGTTCGTCCTCGCCGTGCGAAATGTAGAACTGATAATATTTCATGAGGATCTTATAATCCTCGTGATATATCTCGTCGTACATTGCAAGCAGCTTTTCGAGATCCTTTTCGCTGCGGACAACGTTATCCTCAAGGATAGTTTCCGCTACCTTTTCCGCCGCAGAGCTGAAACCGTAGTAGAAATTGTTGTCGGAGCGGTTGCCCGAGACCTTTGAGTCAACGAAATACTTCTTATCGCCACGCGTGAATTCATAGAGATAAACTCTGCCGCCCGCGCCCTCTTCGTTTTCCCAACTGTACGCAACATAAAGCGTCTTGTCGCCGTCTATGCCGACCTGTTCGCGCAGGTTCTCAAGTCCGTCCGTGATATATTCCTTATAAGCCGTGCCGTTGTTATGTTCAAGAGCGGGAACGTGTTCGACCACCGCCTGATAACCTGTCTTTTTCAGCTCGTCATACGGAACGGGAACGGCTTCTCCGGGATAAACAAGCGAAATATTGTTCTGGAAGCGCGATTCAAGCGCCTTTCCGAACTTGCTGGTCTGGATATAGTTCTTGAAAAACTCGAACGCGTAGGATTTCGGGTACAGGAAGCAGCGGCGGTCGGTATCGGGAATCTCCTGCATACCAAGCACGAAATACTTGCTGTATTCCGCGACCATTGTTTCGAGGTCTTTCGTTATCTTATCGGTTACTTCCTTTTCGCTGTCGTGGCGGATACCCGTTCTGTGCGGGGTAATGTAGTCGTTCGGAACGCTTATAAAGAACGCGGAAAGGTGTTCGTCGATAAACGCTTCGTTATTTTCCTTATAAAGTCCCGTCAGCTCATATGTCGAGAAGTAGTTGTACTTCTGGCGGAGCAGGTTCACAAGCTCGGCGCGCTTTGTATTCGCAACAGCGTACGGAATAAGGTAAGCGAAGCCGTCATGCTCATAGCAGAGGAAGTCTATCATGCTCTTGTTGTTCTGCATGAAGCGGATAACGGGGTTTTCGTCGCCCTCCTTCTGATACTGCATGATCTTGTATATCGTTTTCATCTCGTCGTTTACCTTAACGGCGATATTGAAAGTCCTGTCCTTTGCTTCTTCCCACTTCGCGTTGCGGGTATCCATGTATTTCTTGCGGTTAAAGGCGAAGCAAAGCTCCATAAGGCTCATATAGTCGCCCTTTTTGTCCGTAAGGTTCAGGAAATTGTCCATAATGGCGCTGAACTCATCGCCGCGCACCTTGAACACGATCTCGGTGCCCTTAAACTGACTTCCGAAAAGGTCAAGCTCCATTATTTTAAGGTTGCCGTTATCGTTCTTTATCTTGAAGCTGAAATTGTTGGATTTAAGCGAAAGCCACTCGACATTCAGGAAAACGCTCTTCGCACCGACGCCGAAACGGCCCTCTCTTGTGCCGGATTTGTCGCGTTCGCCGCGTCCGAAGCTGAGGTAATACAAAATCTGCTCCATAGTGAAGCCGACTTCGTTATACGAAAGGCTTACCTGATGCTGATTTGTCGAAAAGTTCAGCAGGACTTTTACGTCCTTTGTTTCATAGTGACAGCCGAACGTGTTCTGGAGAAGTTCGCGCAGGATACTTTCCTTAGGATAGTCGTTTATGCTCAGCATCGTGTTGAAAGCGGTCCTGCCGCTGTACACGTCGTTGAAATAATCCTTAAAAGGCTCGCTGTCGGACGAACCGGTGAATAAAGCGGTCTGAATTTTTTTCAGCGCTGCGTCTCTCTTCGCGTCGTCCTTTGCGGCGTGACCTTCGTAGAAGTCGCCGATATACTGTTTCAGTTCCGCAGCGAGCGCCTCTCGCGCTTTTGTTTCTTCATAGCTCATTTATATCACCCCTTCGTTGTATGCCTTTATGAATTCGGCGTATGAGCCGCCGACGAAATGTTCCTTGTGCCAGTACAGCCACGAGTTATACATAACACAAGCGGTCATGATATCGGAAAGCTCTGCGGTCTCTCCCTTCATATATGGGAAGCGGTTCGAGCCGCCGACCATTTCGTTCAGCTTTTCCTTTGCGCGTTCAAGTCCCGCATAATACGGACAGCCCGCAAGTCGCGAGGTGAACTTTTTAAGCTCTTCGTTATAAACCGAACCGCTCTTTATTGTTACGAGCGACATTTTTTCGTCAAAAGCGGTAAATCCGCCGCGTATTTCGTTAAGTTTAGCGCTTACCGCCGAAAGAAGTGCTTCTTCGTCAACGTTTTTTTCTCCGAGAAATCCGCTTACGCCGAACGCGGACGCAAGCAGCGAAAGTTTATTCTTTGAATATTCGTGAGTGCGCGCGGCGGTCGTGAGATTGCGTTCGGCAGGAATATTATATTCATTTTTGAAACGCGAAATAACGTCGAAACTCGAGCCGACCGCGCCGGTATAATCGGAAACGTACTTAATATCCGTAAGCATATCCGCGATCATCTTATCAACGCCGTCGATACGGAAAAGGATATTATCCGTCGGCAGATCGCGGCGGAATGCCTTATAGAGATTACCCACAAGGGTCTTTTTAAGTATTCTCGAGTCGAAGCAGCCGTTGTCGTCCTCGAATAAGATAAATTCGGGCTCGTTTCCGCCGAGGAGTCCGCGCCGCATATAACGTTCCTGAAGAACCGCGGGATTGTCGGGCAGCTCGTAATTGATAATGTGCGTAACGGGACTGTAAAGTCCGATCGTTTCATCGAGGCTGTCCATAGCGAGAACAACGCTGATCTTCTGCTCGGGAACCGCTTCGTACCACTGTTTCAGGCGGCGCACGTCGAACAGGTTCTTCGTGCATACCATTATGTTCGCGGTCTTGTCATAATATACTGCGGAAAGTATTTTTTCGACATAATTCAGCGTTACGTCCGACGAGAAATAAACTATCGCCGTGCCGCTTTCGCCGTTTATAACGGGGTCGATAACTTTCATGAAAGCGCCGAGCTTCTGGTCGGTGTTTTTGAGCACTTCGGCTTCGGCTCTTGTATACGACGGCCGCAGATAAATCCTGCGCGCGTCGAGATTGTATTCCTCAAAGACATTGCCGCCATTTATGTATCGGCTGCCTGTCTGCTGATCAGCCATTTTCAGATTATCGGGGATGATTTTCGGGTCAAAAGCGTAATGAACGACATTCACTTTTGCGGACGACGTATCTGTCGGGCAGTTAAGATACGGCGTATCGAGGGTAAATTCCGAAAGCTTAGGAGAAATCTCGGAAATTCCCTGCGCGTCCTTGTTCAGGAGCGCCTTAACGATGTCGTTTACAGGCGCGGGCGACTCGGTATAGAGCGCGGGGTAGGATGCAAAAATAAGCAGCTCTTCGGCTTTCATTTCGATTTTTTCGATATAAAGCGACGCGTCAACGCCCTCGATGCTTCCAGAAGCGTCAACAATCATAAGATCCCAAACTATCCCGCTTTTCTGCATTTCTTCAAAAACGGACTGTCCGTTTCCCGCCAAGACGTCCTCGCTCACAATAAAGAGGTTTGACAATTCTTTCGCGAAGAATGCTACTGCGTTTTTAGCGCCCGAAACGAGCTTAAAATCAACTCCGAGCCCCATAAGAAGCACGTTGTACCAATTCTGGGCGAAGCCTGACGGACTTATAATAAGGACATTCGGCTTTTCCTTGCGGCTCAGCACGTCAAAAATGCAAAGCTGTGCTTTTTCCGCCTTTCCCTCGCCAAATCCGCTGAAATCCACACACCAGCCGAATTTTTCAAGTTTTTCGGACAGCGCCACGCGCAGCGGTTCGGGTCTGAGGTTATTAACCGGTATCCACTTGATGTCGTTTTCGTTCATGTTAAATTAACCCTCCAATCCTTCTTCTTTTCGGGCGTTTTTCTCCGCCCCGTACAATAATCAACAATTTCTCAACTTACATTATACTACCTTTTGGGCAAGATTGCAACCGTTTTTTCCGCCAAAAGCCGAAATTGCCGAAATGAACAATTTTCAACACTTTTTTTTGACATTGCAGCGTTCCACAGATACAAAACAGGTACACTTTCGCGGGGCGCGGCGTT
>USOZ01000035.1 GCA_900556525.1 uncultured Oscillospiraceae bacterium
CTGCCAGTTCCACCACGCCCGCATTTTTTTCACCCGATAACGGACAAATCTTTTTGAACACGATATCACAACTGAAAAGCTCGATTGCGGTCGGGCTTTTATTTTTTTACTTTTGTTCAATGCAGACTTTCGGCGTGAACGGCAGCAAATCTTGCCGACAGTCATTTCTGCGAGAGTTTTTCTTATCATCAGCCGACTGCTGCAAAGCTATTACTACATTATGCCACATTTGGCATTTTTTTGCAACACTTTTCTAAAAAAAATCCCCGCAGTTTGACGCTGCGGGGAAATTTTATTCAAATCTGAACCACTTGAAATCAAAGCGGCTTCCGGGAAGGAATACGAAGCTTATATCGCGCATTCCGCTGATTTTTTCAAGCGGGAATGTTACTTCCGTGTAATCCTCCGATTTCGGGAACGGCAGAAGCTGGGTCTGCTGAACACCGTTATCGTCGTTATAACGAAGCTGTATAGTATTCACGTCGTTCGGCGTGCGTCCGCATACCACGATCTTATCTGTTCCGTCGCCAAAATCCATGCCATTGAAATAGATAAGAACATTGTTTCCGATTCCTGAAATTTCTTTTCCGTCGATATGATATTCATCGCCGTAAAGCGCGTCATGTTCGGTCGGAGCAAGCTGTTCAAATGCTTTTTTTAGCGGCCTGAACTCAAATCCGCCGACAATAACCGACTGTGAAACAACAAATGCGAGCGAACGTATACCGCTTATTCTCTCGGGAAGTTCAAATTCCTGCGGCTTAAAGCCGTCCCACACATTGTTATGCTTAAAGTCGAGCGTGGTTATGTGCTTTCCGCCGTCGTCGGGATTACCGTCCCAGACTTCTATCGAAGCTGTCGGACTGTTGTCGTCGCAATATCCGCAGTGAAGCACGATACGGTTGCTTCCGAAGCTGCCGAAATCGAGGTTGTCAAATCCTATGACCGTGCGGTGATGAATTCCGCTTATCGCGCCGCGCTCAATTACATTGAGCGGCTCGTTGCTGAAGCTGTAAAGGCTCGCTGAAACGAAATTATACGGATTGACAAGTGCGTTTCCAAAACCAACATTTTCAAATTCAAGTTCTGAAATTATCTGCGGAATGTCCCCGCCATTTTTGCCCACCGCACGCAGACGATACTTACCGTCGCCCTTTGCGGTAACAAGCGCGCCATACTTTGTCGGCTGAATATCTGAAAGCCCAATCTCAACGCCGGTATCAAGCACGCATTTCCACGAAATATCACTGTAATCCGCATTTTCGGGCTTTATCACGGCAGTAATCCGAGCTGTCGGATTTTCGGTGTCGAGAACATTTCTGTCTGCGGCAAGTTCAATCTTGCGTATCGGAATTTCCGGACGGTATTCCGAAGCTGTGAACGGATAATAGTTATTCACAACCGAAATTCCCTCAGGTGCTTCACATTCCGTCGCTTCAAGCACCAGAAGTTTTTCGGTCAATCCTTCGCTTTCGATCGTTACTGTAACAGCGCCCGAATAAAGAGTTGACTGAACTATCGCGAGCAGCTTTCCGCTGAACAGTCGGCGGTTATCGCCCTTGTAGCTGTCGTAGTCGGTACTGTCGCCGTTATCAAGTCCGACAAGTCTTGCGGGGCCTCCGATCGTTACTTTTACGCGGTTTCTCGCATTTTCAACCGTAACATCGTTAGCGTCCTTGACTGTTATTTCAATAAATATGAGATCCCTGCCGTCTGCCGCAAATGTCGTTTTGTCAGCTTTTGCCTCAACAGCAACAGGCTCTCCGAAAGAATGTATCGTTTCTTCTGCGGCGAAAGTTCCGTCGGGATAGAAAACCTTAGCGGTGAGCGAACCTGCATTAAAGGGAACCTTCCATGCGCCGTGCAGAACATTTCCGTGCTGTAAGTCAACGTGTTGTTTTCCGAGAGATTCTTCATTAAAGAAAAGCTCGACATCTTCAACGTTAGAGTATGTGAATACGTCAATTTCTTCGCCGCTGTTGAAGTCCCAGTGCGGCAGAATATGAACAAACGGAGACTTTTCGCCATCAGTCCACACGGCCTTATACAAATAGTAGGAATCTTTCGGAAATCCTGCCGTATCGACTATTCCGAAGTATGAATTTTTCGTGCTGTAAGGCGTAGGCTCGCCGATATAGTCAAATCCCGTCCAGATGAACTGACCTCCGCAGTAATCACGGTCACGGTCGTCAATCCACGCTTTTTCGTGAGATTTTCCCCAACCGACAACGCTGTTACCGTAGTCCGAACACTGCATATCCTCATGAACAAGCTGCGGCACATCTGCGGGAGCGTGATATATTCCGCGCGAACGCACCGTCGAAGCGGTTTCACTTCCGTAGATGAACCAGTCTGGGTGCGCAGCGTGATGCTCGTCGTAAATATCCTCTGTGTAGTTGTAACCTGCAAGCTTCAGATAATCCGCAACCTTCTGAGCATTTTCCCAGCGCATATAATTTGAACCGATAGTGCATTTCGCATTTCCGTGCGGGTCGTATTTCCTTACCGCTTCGCAGAGCATTTTTGCGACCTCAAGCCCACGCAGGCTGTGATGAGTGTCGGCAATTTCATTTCCTATGCTCCACATAATCACGCACGGCGCATTTCTGTCGCGTTCGATCCACGATTTAACGTCGGTTTCATACCATTCGGGGAAAAATCTTGCGTAGTCGTTTTTGTTTTTGGGCATTTCCCACATATCAAATCCCTCGCTGTCAACGAGAAATCCCATTTCATTGCAAAGCTCGACAAGCTCGCGCGCGGGCATATTGTGAGATGTGCGTATCGCGTTTACGCCGTAACTTTTCAGCACTTCAAGCTGACGGCGAAGCGCATGAATATTCACAGCAGAGCCGAGCGCGCCTAAATCGTGGTGCATACAAACTCCGTGCATTTTCATGTGTCTGCCGTTAAATATGAAACCCTTTTCGGGATTGAACTCTGCCGTTCTGAAGCCGAAAGTATTCGTGACCTCGTCAAGAACAACTCCGTCTATTAGCAGTTCGGATTTCAGCGTATAACAATACGGCGCGTCAATGTCCCATATTGTCGGATTTTCGGCGCAGAGCTGCATTCTGCTGAATGTTCCGTCGATTTTTCCCGAAATTTTCGCCGCTACAGCTCCTCTTTTATTCAAAACTGTGTGCCGAAGCTCGCAGCCTCCGCATGCCGTCTGCGTTTCGATTGTCATAAGCCAGCTATTTTCATCTTTCTTGACCGACGAGATGTATACGCCGTTTTCGAGGATATGAACACGGCTGGTCTTGCGAAGCCAAACATTGCGGTATATGCCCGCGCCCGAATACCAGCGCGTATTCGGAGCTTCATGCATTACACGAACATAAATCGTATTCTCTCCGCTTTTCAGCAGCTTTGTAATATCAAAACTGAACGAAGAATAACCGTATTTCCAAGTGTCCGCTTCTTCCCCGTTCACATAAACCGTGCTGTTCATGTAAACTCCGTCGAAGCCGAGAATATACGCGTCATTTTCGCCGATATTCCCAATAAAAAACCTCTTTTTGTACCAGCCCTCGCCCGTATCGTAGAGATGTCCCGTATCGCCGATAAGCCAGTCATGCGGAATTTCGACGTCATGCCAGTCAGTTTCCGCCTCCATTGCGGAAAGTTCCGTTCCGATAGGCTTCAGCGTAAACTGCCAGTTATCGTTAAACAGTTTTTTAGACATAAAGCACTCCTTTCTCATTGCCATGAAGCAATTCGACCCTTGTGAAATCTGTTGGATTTATTATAATAATGGTGCGTTTTTTCTTTTTAGCATAATTTATTGTGGACATTGTCCCGCCGCGCTGACCATCGTAGACAGCAAGAATATACTGCGAAGTGTCCACGAGAAAGCGGTTGCGCTTCATCATGCAGCCGTCGCGGTAATCGTCAGAAGTAACGTATGTCACGCCCGACGCTGCGGAAAGCAGCCTGCTGTAAGAATCAATATCTTCCCTGCTCCAACCCGAGCATTGATTTTTGCACGGAATTGCACAAAAAAGGTGAATGTCGAATTCCCTTTTGATTTCAAGCACAAGCTCCCCGCAAAGCAAGTCTACCCCGCGTGCCATTCCGGTCTGAAATATCGTCACGTTCTTCTGAGCCATACTTATTATTTCCTCTTTGAGCAATTCACGCAGCGAATTATATTTCTCGCTTTTTTTATCGCCGAGAAAAGGCAGCTTGCCCGGACGATAACCCGTAAATGAACAAACCTTTTCCTCCTCGGCTTCAAAATCAAAATTCAAGCCTGTAAACACCGCCCTCCTCTGCATTGAACGTCAGTATACTGCCGTCCGAAAATGCCTCGGACGGTATATCCGCCGACAAATAAGCGTCTTTGAGTTTCAGGCGGCACACGCCGTTCCTATGCGCCTTTATCGTGATACCTTTAATGCGGCATTCTTCCCATCGCACATCAAGCTCAAATCCTCCGCGTGCGCAAAGTCCGCTGTACGAGCCGCTTCCCCACTCGTCAGGAAGCGCCGCAAGAGGTTCGATACATCCCTCATGGCTCTGCAAAAGAAGTTCGGCAATTCCCGCGCTTCCGCCGAAATTTCCGTCAAGCTGAAACGGCGGGTGAAAATCGAATAAATTCGGGAAAGTACAGCCGCTGAGAAGTCCTCTGAGTATCTTATACGCACGATTCCCGTCGCCTGTTCTCGCCCACAAATTAAGCTTATACGCTCTCGCCCAGCCCGTCGATTCGCCACCGCGGTCATTCATTGTAACAATGGCGGCGCGCATAAGTTCGGGAGTAGATTTATTTATTGCCTTTCCGGGGTAAAGCGCAAGCAAATGCGAAATGTGACGGTGATTTTTCTGAACCTTGGCAATATCAAAATCGGGGTCGTCTTCCTCAAACCATTCCATAAGCTGACCCCATTTCCCCACACGGAACGGCTTTAGTTTTTCCTTTTGCGCGCAAACTTTTTCACATAGTTCATCATCACAGCCGAGTATTTCGGAAACCTTGATAAAATCCGCATAAAACTGCTCTATAAGGCTCTGTTCATAGGTGTTTCCGATCGAAACAGGACCATGTTCGGGGGAATATGTCGGCGACGAAACAAGTCTATCCTGCTTATCATCGTAAATCAGCCATTTGCTGTAAAATTCCGCACTCTCACGCATTATCGGATAGATTTCGCTGCACAGGATTTCTTCGTCCTCGGTGAATTCGTAATACTCCCAAAGGTTCTGCATAAGCCACGCAACAGCCGCAGTTGACCAACCCCAGTAAAAATCCCAACCGGGCGCTGTCCAGCCGAAAACATTCGCCTGAGTATGCGCGATCCAGCCGTTTTCGGGGTGTTCCGTCGTACTTTCAATACCGTAATATTCCTTTGCGGTTATTCTTCCCGGCTCACGCATTTTATCGAGATAACGAATGAGCGGCTTTGCCGTTTCGGCAAGATTGGTATTATACGCGCCCCAATAGTTCATCTGAAGATTTACGTTTATGTGGTAATCGCAGCACCATGCGGGGCAGTTGCTTTCATTCCATACGCCCTGCAAATTTGCGGGAAGCGAGCCAACGCGCGAAGATGAAATAAGCATATACCGACCGAACTGAAAATACAGAGCTTCGAGCTGTGAAGAAATTTCTTTTGAACAGCCGCTGCGATATTTCTCAATAAGCTCATCTGTCGGAAGCGGTTCGCCCGCTGCTCCATTCAGAGCAAACCGAACACGCCCGAAAAGCTCGGAATAGTCATCATAATGCTTTTTATAAAGTGCGTCAAAGTCCGAAGCAGCACAATCCGAAAGGATTTTTTCCGTAATGTCTTTCGGGTCAATCCCGCTGCGATATCTCGGAAATTCATCGGAATAATCAGTAGCGGCGCAAAATAAGATCACCGCTTCATCGGCTTCGGAAACGACCAAAGAATCTTCATCCGCACTCACGCTGCCGCCCTTGTTTTTTACAACAAATGTGCCGTGATAACGCAGCGCATTGTCCGAAAGCGCGCCGAAATAATCCAAACGACTCGCACAAACCTCTATCTCCGAACCTTCCTGCCGTTTATCAAGCGAAAGGCGGAAATTAAGCGCTCCGCTTTTATCACAGCGCAAGCGAATACAAATAACTCTGTCAGGATAAGACGCGAACGCTTCACGCGTATGTCTTACTCCGTCCACAGTAAATGCGCAGGTATACAGCGACTTGTCCATATCAAGACTGCGGCGGTAGTCCGAAATAACTGACTCCTCGATTCCCGTAAAATCAAGCGTCATATCACACAAAAGCTGATACGAACCGTAGCCCCAGCCCGTACCCTCACAGGTGAGTTCAGACAGAAGTGACTGCGCCTCGTCATATTTTTCGTCATGAAGAAGCTGTTGGATTTTTTTTACGGTCGGATAGACATTTTTTCTGTTTCCGCCGTAATAATTCGGACGAAGCGGCGACGGACCGCCTATCCATAACGTTTTCTCATTAAGTACAACACGCTCGTGAGAAATCCCGCCAAAGAAGCTCGCACCCATGTATCCATTTCCTATTGGCAGGCAGTTTTCCTCCCACTTTTCAATATCCCCGGGAGCGTTAAAATATACAACATTCTGAATAGTATCCATAAATTGACCTTTCGGTTTTCCTGTTACATTTTTAAGGCAGCATTACAAATATATGCAATGCTGCCGATTGATCAATCTCCCGTCGTTTCGCGCAGAACAAGGCTGTGCGGGAGCATATACAGCGATTTATCGGGAACGTCCGCTTTCATATTTTCAATAAGCTTTTCAACAACTAATTTACCCTGCAAAAAGCACGGCTGCTGAACAGTAGAAAGATGCGGAACAAAAATGTGCGAATACTGAATATCGTCAAATCCGAAAAACAGCACATCTGTCCCTATTTTTATGTTATTTGCGAGAGCATAATTCATTGCTCCTATCGCCATCATGTCAGAAATTGAGAAAATCGCGTCGGGAGGATTATCCAGCTTCATAAGTGTTTCACAGCCCTTTGTTCCCGATTCAGGCGAATAATCTCCGTAATAAATAAGCGATTCATCATAAGGAAGCCCATGCTCTTCAAGCGCAAGGCGGTATCCTTTTTCGCGGTCAACAGACGACTGGCTGCGCGGAGCGGTAGTAATCAAGCCGATACGCTTTCTTCCCTTTTCAATGAGATACGAAACCGCGTCCCTGCCCGCCTTAATGTTATCAATGGTGACAGAAAGTACGTTGCAATCGTCAAAACGCTCAAGGCACATGGCAATATTGTGATTTTCGGCAAGTGCAGAAATTGTCGACGCGTCAAGCTTTGGTCCAAGTAAGACCGCTCCGTCAACTGAACGTGAAAAAAGCATTCCGAGCAGGTGCATTTCATGCTTCGGGTCATCACGCGTCGTCGCGATAAGCACATCATATCCGCGTGCGGTAGCCGCTTCTTCCATTCCGCGAAGAACTTCGGAGTAAAACGATTGCTCCGTCGAAGCGATTATCGCGAGAATTCGCCTTGTTTCACTTTTTCTAAGGTCACGTCCAAGAAAATTCGGACTGTATCCAAGGCTTTCTACCGCCTTGTTTACCGCTTCTATTGCTTCGTCCGATACGTTTGTTTTTTTGTTCAGAACGCGTGAAACCGTTGCCACAGACACATTTGCCGCCTTTGCAACGTCTTTTATCGTAACGCTCATTCCGTCACCTCAATTTAGTCTTTCTTTAATTTTACCCCTTTTTACAGGTAAAATATAACATTTCCTTAAATATATACTAATTATATCATATAATGTAACGGTTTACAATGTACACAATAAACAAATTTTCGCAGATTTTTTTGAAAACATTAAGGCGGACGGCGGAAATCGTCTTTGCTGCATTTGTACTATTTATATAAAATATCGCAGAAATTTTTGTAACTTTCGTTTATTTACAATTTTCTATTTTTAACTTAAAATATAAATAATAAATTATTTTCCGCAGGTTAATTTTGAAATTTGCCGCTTTTAAGGCAGATACTCGCTTTTTCCTGCGGCTTTCGGGGGACAGCATGATAAAAAAATCAGTAACCATGAGCGATATTGCAGCAGAACTCGGCGTAAGTACGGTAACCGTTTCAAAAGCACTCGGTGATAAAGACGGCGTGGGCGACGAGCTTCGCGAAAGGATCAAGCAGAAAGCGAACGAAATGGGCTATCGCTTCAACAGCAGCTCAAAATCAGTCAAGGATAACCTGACATACAGCATAAGCGTTGTTGTCGCAAAGCATTTCATACACGACGCAAGCGCGTTCTACTGGGTCGTTTACCGCTATATTGTTGAACTTCTCCAGAAGCAGAGCTACTACGGAATTCTCGAAGTAATTTCGGACACCGACGAACAGAACTGCGAAATGCCAAATTCGATTATTGACAAAAAGGTTGACGGAGTTATCGTTCTCGGTCAGTTCAGCGAAAATTATGTAAACACGCTGCTTCAGGCGAACGTTCCTACAGTTTTTTTGGATTTTTACAGCGGCAAGAACGACGTTGAAACGGTTCTGGCTGACAACTTCTTCGGTGCATACACGCTCACAAATTATCTCATAAACAACGGTCACAGAAAAATCGGATTTGTAGGCACGATAGCCTCAACTTCCAGCATTCAGGATCGCTATCTCGGATATTATAAATCGCATATCGAAAATAAAATTCATGTAAATCCCAACTGGATAATCGATGACAGAAACGCCGACGGTATTTCATACCCCGAATTTTCGCTCCCTACCGAAATGCCGACCGCTTTCGTGTGCAACTGCGACGAAACCGCATATTCACTCATAAACCAGCTTAAAGCGAAAGGATATTCCGTCCCCGGAGATATTTCTATCGTAGGATATGATAACCATATTTATTCGACTATTTCAAATCCCCGCATAACGACGATCGACGTAAACAGCTATCGTATGTCTCACGAAGCCGTTGAAATAATAATCCGAAAGATCCGCGACAACAACTACAAATGCGGACGCGTTCTCGTTACGGGAAAGCTTGTCGAAAGGGACAGTGTAAGGAAAATCCAATGATAAAAACGATCGATACACACGCCCACTATGACGCAGAGGAATTCGACGCTGACCGCGACGAGCTTCTTACTCGGCTGTTTGCCGAATCCGTCGACAGTATAATCACAATGGGCTGTTCGCTCAAGAGCAGCGCGGCAGCGCTGAAATTAGCGGAAAAATATGAGAGAATGTACGCGGCAGTCGGAATTCACCCGGAGGACTGCGAAAACCTCCCCGATGACTATATTTCACAGATAAAGACACTCGCCGCAAATAAAAAGGTTCGTGCTATCGGCGAAATTGGACTTGATTATCACTATGACGGGTTCAGCCGTGAAAAGCAGATTGACTGCTTTAAAGAACAGCTCAAACTCGCGCAGGAACTTGATTTCCCCGTTGTTATTCATTCGCGCGACGCAACCAAGGACACTCTTGATATTCTCGCCGAATACCGCCCGCGCGGCGTTGTGCATTGCTTTTCCGGAAGCGCTGAAACCGCACGCGAAATACTTCGGCTCGGTCTGATGATAAGCTTTACGGGAGTTCTTACTTTTAAAAATGCCAAAAAAGCGGTCGAAGCGTGCGAAGTTATACCGCTCGACAGAATAATGCTTGAAACCGACTGCCCGTATATGTCGCCGGTTCCGTACCGCGGAGAGCGCTGCGACAGCAGCATGGTGCGCTTCACAGCAGAAAAATTGGCGCAAATAAAAGAAATTTCCACAGATGAAGCAATACTCGCCTGCAACAGAAATGCGATTGAATTTTTTGGATTAACGCCGTAAAAGGCACGTCAATTTGAAAGGATTGGATATTTTTAAATGGACACAGACGCCCGAAAAGAAAACAAAGCCGCAAAAATACTGCTCTATCCCCTTATCCTGCTTAACAAGGGGCTTAATGCGCTGCTGCGCAAAGCCGTCGGCGAGGGTTACGGCGAAAGCGTGACCGAGGACGATATATTGTCGATGATCGACGCGGGAAATGAGGACGGCACGATCGAGGACGAATCCGCCGAAATGATAAACAACATTTTTGAGTTCGACGACCTTACCGCCTCCGACGTTATGACGCACCGCGTAAATATCGTCGCAGTCGATATAAACGAATCGCTCGACGACCTGATTTATCTCGCGCTTGATGAAGGCTTTTCAAGGCTTCCTGTTTTCGAGGGAGATATAGATAAAATTGTCGGAATAATCATTGTAAAGGATCTGCTGTGCCTTGTCGGCGAAAAAGATCTCGAAAATTTCAGCCTGCGCGATTTTATCCGTGAGGGCGTATTTATCCCCGAAAGCTGTCCATGCAACGATACATTCAAGCTGCTCACAAGTCAGAAAACCGGAATGGCAATCGTTGTTGACGAGTACGGCGGAACAGCAGGAATAGTAACGCTTGAGGATCTTATCGAAGCAGTCATGGGCAATATACAGGACGAATATGACGACGAGGACGCGCTCATTAAAAAAATCGGTCGCGACAAGTACGAAATCAACGGAGAAGCCGACCCTGACGAAGTTCTGGAGCTTTTTGGACTTTCCCTGCCTGATGAACACGAATATGATACAATTTCAGGTTTTGTGATAAATTTGCTGGGTTACTTGCCCGAAAATGTTGATAATCCCCCTCACGTCGATTATAAAAATGTGCGGTTTGTTGTTGTTGAGGTCTGTGATAACTGTATAGAAAGACTTATTGCTTTCAAAAATGAAGAAAAAGGCAGGCCTGCTTCGGACAAAAATGAATAATTCTGTTTTTACATTTGACGGTATTTTGAAGCAAAAATGTTCATATAATTGTTCATATACATCTCTTTAAACGGAGGCAATATGCGCAATACTGTAACGACTGTTCTCAAAGGCTTCTGGATCGGCTCAACAATGACTGTTCCCGGAATAAGCGGCGGCACAATGGCGATAGCGGTAAATATTTATGACAGGCTTATTTCCGCCGTCAGCGGATTTTTCCGCGACCCTAAAAAAAATATCGTTTTTTTGCTTGAATTCTGCCTCGGTGCGGGAACAGGCTTTTTTCTTATATCAAGACTGATCTCCTTTCTTCTCACCGAAACATCCGCAGGGCTCCCGCTAAGATTTTTCTTTCTCGGCGCTGTTGCGGGCGGAATACCACTCATTTTCAAAAAAACAAATGTAAAACGCGTCACTCCTGCGGTTATTTTGTGTCCGTTTGCGGGAATTGCCTCGGTTCTGCTTATCGGATTGCTTCCCGAGGGAATTTTCAGCACTTCGGACGGCATGAGCGGATTTATTCTTCAGCTCATTGCAGGCTTTATTATCGCGGTCGCACTTGTTCTCCCCGGAATAAGCGCTTCCCATATGCTACTGATGCTCGGAATGTACGAAAGCATTATCGGCAGCATAAGCAAATTCGATACTCCCGCGCTTGCCGCGCCCGGCGCAGGGCTTCTTCTCGGAACTTTTCTCACTGCCAGAGCGCTCGATAAGCTGCTGAGCAGTCACGTTCAGGGAACTTACCTTGTTATCCTCGGATTTATGGCGGGATCAATTCCCGAACTGTTCCCTGCCGAATGTTTTAACGCTCCGATTTACACGCTTCTTCTTTGCGCGATTTGCGCTTTCATCGGCTTTATTGTGCTGAAAAAAGTGATTGATAATGCCGAAAAGAATGAAATTCAAGTCACATAGTCTCCTTAATATTTTTCTCATTTCTGCCCTATAATCATCATCACTAAAGCCATTGAACCCTCGGCACAGTCAGGGATTTTGATTATGCAAAAAACACACCGTACATCTGCCCGTACGGTGCGTTTTCTTTATCTTATGATAGTTCCGCCGCCTATGACAATATCGCAAAGACGCGCTATCGTATGCAGGAACAGCCGTG
>USOZ01000036.1 GCA_900556525.1 uncultured Oscillospiraceae bacterium
TGGATAAGCCATTGGCGAGATATTCGTCCTCCAGATTGAAGCGGATTTCAAGCTGTTCGACATTGAAATCTGCCCGGAAATTTCGCCAAGTGCGATTATCCCAATCTTTCAGCTTTGCCCATAAATCGGGGAAATGCCTGTATAACTGCCGCAGCTCATCAAGCGATTGAAGCGGACAGCACCAGCAGGATACTCTGTGAAAATGTTCGTACAGACCTCCCCAATCATAGCCTTTTTCATAGCAGTAATTCAGGCAGTCTGCTTCGGTCATTCCCCATTCTATAAGCGGGTGAACGTGGCTCGCCGATTTGTTCCGTTTGCGTTCAAGCCGGAACTGCTCGTCGGCTGCAATGCCGACATACTCGATTATGTTGTACTTTTCACGAAGCGGCTTTAGGTATTTCTCGCGGGGGACATCTTTGAGCCGTGAGGTACACCACCGCATTTTCGGACCAGCCCAGCTATATCCGTTGGAGCTGTTGCCGCCCTGTTTGACTGACAGAGAATTTTCTTTGCGCTCAATCGGGCATTCAAGCAGCAGGTATTCAAAGCTCTGTTCGGATTTCACACGGGTAATAGGCATTCCGACAGCATTTTCGACCTTGCTGATATGCTCGTACATCTGCGGAAACTCAATGCCCGTATCGCAGAATAGAACGCAGTCAATCGGAATTTTCCGTTCCACCATTCCAAGAAGCATAGCCGTGCTGTCTTTGCCGCCCGAAAATGAAACGAGGTTAAATGTAGGTTTATTCGTCATATATCACCTCCAAATGTTCTGTGAAACAAAAAAAGTGCCTACTGCGCTGTTACGCAGTAGGCACTAATCATAAGTATGTAAGGGTTATCTGTGCGGTTGCTTCGCCTTTGGCATTATGTCTTTGGCACGGCGGTGTTCGGTGCGCCTTTGGACATACATCTGTGAGAGGTCGGGATTATTTCGAAAAATATCGTTCACCTCGTCGATCTTTGACCGTAATACACGGCAGTTATTTTCCGCCTGCTGTAAACGCTCTTTCAGAGTAGGTTTGAGCGCCGCCGCCAAATCCTCGCAGGAGCCGCTGTATTCAATCAGCTTCGGACGGCAGCCTAACGGCACATCATTATTCCACTTGCTGAAACCGTCCACAAGTTCGGTGCGGTTTTTAAGCGTTTCGTAAGTGCTTCTGATACTGCCGCCGTATTTAGTAACAAGTTCAGGCTTGATATATCTGCCTGTTTCAAGAAAGCGGTTGATCATTCTGCCGAGAGCCTTGTTTCGGTCTAACTCGTTGAAGTGAATATAGACGGAATAGCCCTTTTTCTTCACGGCAGCGATAATATCCGTAAGTTCGGCACAATCGCCGCCAACGCGGGGATAGGTTATATTTTCGCCGTTTTGTATCGCAGTCTGGAACTGCCTGTCGGCAATAAGCTGGCTTTCAGTATGGACGATACCTGCGCCCCAGCCATCGTTGTATTCTGGAAGCAGCTTTTTTGCTTCATCGCTGTCGATAATTCGTGAATTGTACTGTTCAGAAATAGGCTCAACAAGTGCAGATGATTTTCCCGAAGCAGGTAAGCCGATAACTATATCAAGCCGTTTTTCTCGGCTGATTTCACCTGTGAGTGACAGATGACCGTTGTCGTCAGTGACAGCACTGCCCGAACATTGAAGCCTGTTATATACACCGTTCTGAATACCCTCACGGTCTTTCAGTTTGACGGTCGGTACACCGTTTCCCAAGCAGGAATTAGCTTCTCGGATTTCTTTAAGCTGCTGTATTTCGGCTTCGAGGACATTCTCACTGTTCGCAAGCCGTTTCAGAACATTCTGCATTTCCGCAGAAACAGGCTCTCCCGTCAGTTTGTTTATCAATGTTATCACCCCCTTGAACGCAAAAAAGCGGAGAACGCTTTACGTTCTCCGCTTTCAGCAAATATTTAGTTGTAATAGTTTATTAGTTTAAGGATAAGATTGCATTAATCTGCGCTTCCGTCATACCACTGGCTTTCATCTTTTCGATAACCATAGCCACCCCTTCAGACTTGCCCTCGTCCTTTGCCTGCTTTAATGCAGAGGCTTCATCATGGAGAGCCTTTTCACGCAGACGGGCAAGCTCACGGGTTTTGGTATCTTCGCTCATATCATAGATAACCTTAACGGCTTTCTGGATAATAGGCATACTCGTTGCTTCTACCATTTTGCATCTTTTCCGTCATCTTGCACAACTCTCCCTAGCAAGGCGGTAGCCTTGCGTCGTCCTAATTGTACAATCTGACGAAAAATCGAGTTTTGCCAATAAGCAAAGTGTAATATTGGCAAAACTGACTGCGCAATATCCTGTCGATTTTTCAATAGGTTAGCGAAATATTTTTGAGCGTGTCAGTTGAACTTTTCCACGACATCGTTTATCTGCGCAGCAGTCTGTGCGTTTGAGCGGGTGAGGGTATTGAGCTTCTGCGCAATCGAATTTGTTACGCTGGCCTTTTCGTCAATGCTGCGTATGTTGTTCTCGTTATTGAGAATAATGCTGTCAAAGTGCATTGCTTCGGCGCTGATGTTTTCAAGCAGACTGAAGATGTTTTCCATCTCGCCGTTGGTAGAGTCCATAGAATCCTTGAGGCTGCCAACAAGCTTGTTCATGTCGCCGAAGCTGTCGGCAATGTCCGTCCTGATAAAGTCTGTGATGTCCTTGAAACAATGCTCTATGCCTGCGATGATGTCGTTCATGCTGCCGCACACGTCGAAAATCTCCTTGGCGGCGTCTGCGGAGTCCTCCGAAAGCTTTTTGATTTCATCTGCTACAACGGAGAATCCCGCACCGGCTGTGCCTGCTCTCGCCGCTTCGATTGAAGCATTTATGGCGAGAATGTTCGTCTGCGACGAGATATCCTGTATGCGCTTTACCTTTTCGTTGATACTGTTAAGTTTATTAAGGTTATCAATGGCGGCGGAGATATCACCCTGGGTAAGCTCAGCCTTGTCTTTCATGGAGTTGGCCAGACTCTGCGCATTCTTTATCATGTCATCGGCAACCGAAATCCTTTCCGCATTGGATTTTTTGCTTTCTTGCATGATATCGTGTATTGAAGAGATGTCTGCGTTGACCTTCTGAATGGTCTGCGATGTCTCGTTAATGCTGTCGGAAAGTTCCTTGGTAGAGCGCGAGTTATCCTCCGCGCAGGAAACAAGGGAAGTGACCGTTTCGTTCATGACTTCCGCGCCGCTGCTGAGCGACTCGGTACAGCCCCTGAGCATTGATACAACGCCGCGGAGCGTTTCTGTGAGAATGTGTACAGAAGTGGCGATGTTGCCTATCTCATTTTTCCTGCCGACGAAGCGTTCAATGTTCTTGCTGCTCACAAGAGACAGCTCGCCGAGCTCATTTACAGCCTCCTTCACCTTGCGCAGCGGCTTTGTGATGAGATGTGCTGTCACGAATACCGCAAGCACTACTATCACTAGCGTCAGCACGGTAAGCAGCATGTTCGTACGGGCAATGCTGTTGCTTGCCGCCAGTATCTCTGCGGAGGAATCCTGCATGGTAAGTATCAGGTTGTATTCGGGCAGTGACTTGAATGCGATGATATCATCGGCGCTGTAAACAACTCCCTTGCTTTCGCCGCTGCTTACGCGATTGATAATTGAAAGCATGGCTTCGTCCTCAACGGCAGCCATTATCAGCGAATTGTCGGTGTTGTAGGTGTAGATAAGGTTTGTAATGTCAAGTATCGCGTACTTTTCCTGCTCCATGCCGGAAATGGTCATCTTCGAGAGCAGGTCATTAAGTCCCGCAAGGAACGGGCCGCCGCCGACAAGTCCTATGGGCGTGCCTGCGTCATCAGTTATGGACATACGCAGATTGAATATGAGCTGACCCGAAGCGGGAGAGACGAATGCGCCGCCGTTGTAGAAGCCGTTCGGCGCGGAAGTCATCGTCGCCTGATAGGGCGCGAGCGCGTCACCCTTGCGCGTAACCATGCCCACTACAGAAGGGGAGGAATGCGCAAGCACTGTTGTGTCCCACTTGCTGAGGTAAACTCCTTCCCATGATTCGAGTTGTGCGAAGAAGCGCTCGGTGTATGCCTGCGCCGCCTGCTGTTTAGCTGCGTTGTCGGGTTCAAGCAGCAGTTCTTTAAGCTCGTCCGCCGTTGCATACTGCCTCAGCGACCGTTCTGATTCCTGTACGAACAGCTCTATCATGTTTGCCTGACCGTCAAGAGCGGTGTACATATTATCAATAGAGCTCTGCTTCGATGTCCGTGTAACTGAAGAAGTCATTACAAGGTACAGGCACGAAAGGCACAGAAGCGAGATAACAGCGACGCTGAGGGTAATTACGGTTGCCATTTTCATTTGTTTGAAACTCTTTATCATGGAAATATCTCCTTTTCGGTATATTTTTTGCTATGGCAACACTGCACAATCTTTGTGCGGTGTTGCCATATGTTTATTTTGTTTTGTCTTTTCAAAGCAGACAACTCGCGAATGTATCGGAGAAGTGCTTTACAGTGACATTAGTCATGCTTCTGACGACATATGAATAAGTCACGACACCATATATCAATTTTAACACAGTTTGGAATGGTTGTAAATAGATTTGTGAAAATTCATCAATCTAACAAAAAAACGCAGGACGTTTTTGGCAGTTTTAGGGGTAGTGTTTCGTGTCGCCCGCGGCTGTGATTACCGTCTGCAAATAATGACAGACTGAGTGATACTGCCGCCCTGAAAGAGAACTGTAAAAAATGTAATAGGGCAACGCCGCACAAAGCCCACAAATTAGAGATTAAGCACGATTAGTAAACAATCCGGTTGCAGAGTAAAATAAAAAATGGTATAATAAAAGTATGAATAAGCAGATAAGTTTATCGAACCCGGAGGACGAACTGTCACAGGTACGAGTTCCGTGGAACGAATGGACAGCAATGATAAAGCCGTGCTATTATAAAGGAGAGCGCGGGAATAAGCCATACGACCTGGAATTAATGCTGAGACTCTACCTGATACAGAATCTATATTTTATCAGTTTCCCAGAACGATTATTTACGATTGCTTCTTCACGCTTTTCTGCGCCAAGATAACCGCTGTCGCCATAAACGATTTCTTCCTCACCGGTAAGGAGTTCAGACATTATCGTTACATCGTGAACATTCGCCGGAGTGGCTTTAACGGTATGCGTAAGTCCGCTGTCCTTATCAACTCCGATATGCGCTTTATAGCCGAAATACCACGTGTTCCCCCCTGCGCGTCTGATGTGCTTCAGAGTCACGTTTGAGTTCCTTGTTTTTCGTGGAGGTCGGCGCTGCTATTATCGTTGAATCTACTATCGTTCCTTTTTTCAGGATCAGTCCTTTTGCTGTGAGCTGCTCTACCACCTGTGAAAAAAGCTTTTCCTGCAGCTCATTTTTTACCAACAGATTTCTGAATCTTCCCAGCGTATCTCCGTCCGGTATCTGATTACTTGATTCCACGCCGCAGAAATCAGAAAACGCTCTGCTGTCCGTTACTTGTTCAACAGTTGCTTCGTCAGCTAAATTATATAAATTGAACCGCCGTCCATCTCAGAGCAATGACAATTCCGTCAGATCAAAGGCACAAATCAAACGTCGGGAAAGGGAGAAATCATCAGTCAGGTCAAAGGTTGAACACGTTTTTGGAGTAGTCAAAGGACTGCTCAGGTACCGAAAAACCCGGTACAAAGGTCTGCGAAAACAGACCGCTAAATTGAATATCATGTTCGCCCTGGCGAATCTGATTCTGGCTGACAGACCTCATTTGGCAGCTTGAAACAGTCCAAGCCTTCCATAAGCATTTGACCAACAATATTGTATTCCATTCTTTTCCCAAATCCTGCCGAACTTCTGAATGACATTCCCATAACGAAAGTCCCCCTATGAATTACAAGTCGTCGGCGGTTATCACACCGTCCGCAATCATTCGCCGTTCCTGTTCCTCAAACGGCATATTCCGTATCATATCCTTGTGAGTAAACGCCCAATTCAGGACGTCAACAAATTTTGGATTAAAGCCCTTGTGATACTTTCTGTTCGCAAGCTCGTCCATAAACTTGATTGACCAAGAAGATGTGAACTCGCCCCATTCAACTTCCTCAACACCGATTGCGCTGAAACCCTCGATTTTATCCATAGGCTGCTCCTTTCTGCCATATGTTCTTTATCTTAATTATACAATGTCTGCGGCTGTTTTGTCAAGGAGAGTATGCTGTTCGTTCTTCCTGCCGCTGATACAGGCTATCGTATCTTTCTCCTGGAAAATGAAGCTGATGTAACGCACGGCGGCTTCGACATCTTCACAGTTCTTGCCATTGTTCTCCATCTCCTCGGCTGCGGCGGCAAGAACTGATGTCAGGCATACCATAGCCGATTACCTGAATGAACTCGGTGATAAGTGTATTTCAGCTTTGATTTTTCACCAATAGTCATATTTTCGTCCTTTCTGAAAAGAAAAAGTTGAGTGAAGAAGCCGGTACCCTCGACAACCGGGTATATACAGCCATGTCCGCCTCCTTTCACGAAATGAAATGCCGATGTCAGGCCTTACCCTCACGAATATCGTTGTAAGCCATATTTGAAAAGTAATTGCTGACAGTCACCTTGGAATTGTACAGTGCCGTGATGAGATATGACCGCACATTTCCGATACGGCTTGAATTATGCTCAAGAGCGTACAGCACATAGTTGATTTCTTCCTGTGTCAGCTTCAGAAAACGGCTTTTTACTATTTCCTGCGGCACATCTTCTCCGTTCACACGAATAGTCGGTGCGCTTGAACACACCACATCGACCATAATCTCAACAAGCTCATCAACCTGCTGTCTGGCAATGAAGTTATTGGCATAGGCTTCATCGTAGCTGATATTGCTGCATATTATTTCCCGGTAGTCCTTGCGTTCAGCAGCAGAAGCCGTTGCTTTATCTGTCCTATCATTCCCATCACTGCGCACAGGCACAGGAGTGAATGAGTGGATTGATTGGTCAGTATTTAATATATTATTATTTAATTTTTGAATTGTGTCCGCTTCGGGATTATCCGCTGCCGATTTATCCGCAGGTGGATTTTCCGCTGACGGATAAACAGATTGGCTTTCCTTACGCTTTTTCTTGGGCGCTGTGCTTTTCTGCATCGGTTTTTCAGCAGGATTTTCAGCTGTTTTCTGTTCTTCCGAAACAAAATCGGGATTGTCATCGGGGCTTTCATACACTCGGTATTCGTTCCGAGCCATTCGTCCCAACTCATCACGGAGCTGTTTACGGACGATGTATCCGTACTTTTCAAGTTCCTTGACTGCAGTCTTAACGCTGTCAACGCCGTCTGCGGCGATAACAGCCAAGCCAGTGACCGTATAGTCCCAATCCGGCGGCAAACTCAATATCACAGACAGCAAGCCCTTTGCCTTGAAAGAAAGCCGCCTGTCTTTTAGGTGAGTATTTGACATAACCGTGTAATTTGCGGTTTTCTCAACTCTGAAAACAGTTGACATAGTGTTCCTCTTTTCCTCTGTTTAGCGCAGCTAACGCTTATCGTCAAAATCAGCCGACCACTTGATATGCAGTCGGCTGAAAATGTGGTGTTAAGTTTTGGTGCTGTTACGCAGTTTCTTTGCAAGACCGCTAATAATCTCAAAATCGGCGCTGCTTGTTATTTCAAGAAGCCGGGTCATATACCGAGAGAGCGCAGCAGCTTCGCTATCCGAGAGCATACAAGGCTCGTAATTCTCCGATACGATTTCAACTTCATCGTCATTGTCGGGAGTATAGCCGTCTGTTAAGCAGTCCTCTGCGCCCTCGTTTTCATCGGCGGTATCCTCAGCTTCCGAAGCGGGCAGGGGTACGGCTTTTTCTTTTTTCGGCTTTGACGGAGATTTCTTCTGAATTTCCTTAACCTCCTTGTGAGATATATCGGGCTTGTTTTCGATAATATCCCTCTGCTGTTCGGGAGCGAGCTTTGCTACCTCGTTCGCAGTGGATATGGACATATCGCCGGACTTTACCGCCTGTTCGACGTCGGGGATTGCGTTGTGCTTGATATTATCAATTTTTGCGATTTGAGCGGGGGACACATTCAGGACCTTTGCGATATTGTTCCGCATTTTACCCTTGACGGGCTTTCCTGCTTCCTCCAATGCCTTGAAGATACGCTCCAGTTCCTCATACTCACGCATAGTATCTGCGCTTGTGTAGGTGCGCTGTGTAGCGTTCAGCATAATAAGGTCTAACTGCGTTTCTTCATCAGACTTTTCGCCCTTGACATAGCAGGGAACAGTGGTTGATTTACGCCGCCCTTCGGAAATAAGGAGCTTTATTGCCGCCAGCCGCCTGTGTCCGCTGATAAGCTTATATTTACCGTTCTCCGCAGCTGTTGCAACGAGAACGCTCATCAATCCCTGTCGTTCAATATCCTCGGCGAGTTCCTCTATCTCCGCCATTTCGTAGAAATTGTCCTTGTTCGGCTGAATATCGTCAACCTCAATCATTTTCAGGCTGTCGATGAAGCTGTCGGAAGCCGCTGTTTTCAAATCCTCGGCTATTGCGTTGTTGAGAATAAGTTTAGCCATTCAATCACACCCTTTCTCTGATTTCGGCAGCTAAATCTGCGTAGCTTTTCGCCGCACTCGTCCAACCCATATATTCGCCTGCGGTCAGACCGCCGCTTAATGAGTTCTTGATGACCTTGCTATACGGGATTTTGCTTTTCAGAGTTTTATTTCCAAGCGTTTCATTGAGCAGCTCAAGGAGCTGTGCGTCTGCCGAGTTCTTCTTGTCGTACTTATTTATAATACAGCCGCCGAATTTTGCTCCGCACTTCTTAACCATACCCGTGACCGTTGGTATGCCTTGTATTGCGAATGTTCCGAGTTCTATCGGTATAAATACCACATCACACGCTCCGATGAGCCGTTCGGTGACTTTGGTGAGCGCAGGGGGCAAGTCAAGGAGAACATAATCGTATGCAGAGCCGAAAGAAAGAATTTTCCGAGCGATAGCCGCCTGTTCCTCGTCCGAAAAGCTGTCAAACTCTGATGTAATGCCGTTCAGCTTCGGTGTAGCCGTGATTATGTCGATATTATCGTACCGAGTGTGGCACAGAGCCGTTTCAGGCGAAAACTCGGTATTCACGAGAGCCTGCTCCAACCCCTCTTTCAGTTCCTCGGTGAAGAAGCGTGAGCAGTTAGCTTGTCCGTCCACATCAATGATAAGGACTTTGCTGTTCTTCGCAAGCTCATAGCTTACGTTGATAGCCGAGGTAGTCTTTCCGACGCCGCCTTTGTTGTTATAAAACGCTATTGACTTCATAAGTAAACCTCTTTTCTTGGTGCTATATGTAGCACCTTTTCAACCTCTTTTTTCTCCTATATTTGTACGGCGAGGGTGAGGAAAGAGGAAACCTCACCCAAAGGAGCTACCTTTGCCGTACTGTTAAATCCCTTGGGGGGAGTTTAACCTTAATATTCGTGTTCGGGGTATCTCAGCTTAATTGCTTCAAAGTAGTAGTTGGCGTAAGTAGAGGTGAATATCTCGTTGGGAGTAAATCGCTTTTCCTCGCCTTTCTCAATGAAGCCGTTCCAAAGGTTGAACGCAAGCCGTGTTGTCTGAACAGATGTTCCTGTCTGCCAACCGCTGTGCAGACCGTCGGGATTGATAGCGTCCTCTTTGAAATCGAACACATCGTTAATGTGCCTTGCACAATCCTTGTCGAGCGTGAACAGATACGCAACCGCACGGTGATAGCAATCGGTGGATCTCATTCTTGCGAGAACGGAGTAATACTTCTTTTCGTGTTCGCTGTTCATAAACTGCACCATAGGGTACTCCTTTCTGATATGTCCTTGCGCTGTTTTCCTTGCAAGTGCATTGTAACACATTAAAGCGTTAAAGCCTATACATTTCTGAAAAAAGAAAACCTTTTGCAAAGATTTCGTAGACTTCAACAAAAGAGCGTGCAACAATATGTAAACTTTAGCATGAATAGCCAGCATAAAAAGGGTATAAAAAAGCAGCCCTCCGCATTATGAACGGAGGGCTTGGTATGATGTGTCGTAAAATCGTGGCCTTTGTTTGGTCTTTATTATCGACAAAACCCACTTGATATTGCTATAAAACGCTAAAAACTGATTGCTGAAAAACCGCATAATACTGCGGTTTGCCGCACTTCACCATAAATCAGCAAAAGTCCTAAACTCAATTCGATTCCCGTACGGGTCACCATACTACAAAGCTCCCGAATGGCTTAATGAAGCCGTTCGGGAGGTTTCGTTTTATGTGCGAAAATGAAATTGTCCGCTGTTTGTCCGCTATTCTGTTTTTTCAGCGGACAAATTTGTTTTACCTGTCTGCCTTATGTCTGTTTTTGAGAAAGTCGAAAGCGCTGTCCATGGCTTCAGAAACACGAGCCTGTGCAGTATCAAACTGGTGTGAGTAAACATTCAACGTCGTAGTTGAGTTCGAGTGTCCGAGCGCACCTGACACGGTAGTCACGTCAAGTCCCGCTGAAATCAGCGCAGAAGCTGCAAAGTGGCGAAAACTATGTATCCCGTAAAAAGGCAGCTCGTTCTTTTCACAAAATTCTTTCAGCCAGCCGTAGGGAGTTTGATTGTTCATCGGTTCGCCGTTCCATTTAACAAAAAGTCGGTCGCTTTCAACCCATTTGTCGCCGTATTTCAACGCCTGCTCGTCCTGTTCTTCTCTAAGCTGTCTCAGAATGTCCATGATGAATTGCGAAATTTTCAGCGTCCTCTGCGAGCGTTTTGTTTTTGTTGTGTCCGTGTAAATCCCGCGCTCTGCCGTGTAATTCGATGTGCGCCGAATGCTGATAATGTTGCTTTTGAAATCAACATCTTTCCATTCCAAACCGAGCATTTCAGAGCGTCGCAGCCCGCTGTAAGCAATGAGGTAAAAGAAAGCGCGATACTTGAGCGGTTCACCGGCAAGTCTGCTCAGAAGCAGTTCCATTTCTTCCTGCGAGTAAATTTTCTTTTCACAGACCTCACCGCCGGGAATAATCACCCTCCTGCACGGATTATCCGAAAGAAGTTCCATTCGCACAGCGTAGCTAAAAACGTCAGAAATGAAGCTGAGATAGTGGCGTATAGTTTTCTGTGCAAGCGGCTTGCCTGTTTTTTCATTTGCGCCGTCCTTTGCGAGCGAGTTAACAAACCCTTGAAGCTGCCGTGCGGAAATTTTGTCAATGCGAAGATGTCCCAAAGCGAGATATACGCGCCCCCGAAGCTGAAGCATGCGTTCTAAAGTGGTGCTTCGGAGGCTGTTTTTTGCACAGTTTTCAAACCACTCCTCGGCCAACTCTTCAAATTTGACCGCCGAAACGCGCAGACCGTGCATGCATTTCTCCTCGAAAATCACAGCCTGCCGCTGAAGTTCTTTTTCGATCTGACGTTCGCTCATGCCTGCTTCGGGTCGCCATGTCATTGCCTGTTCTTTGTGATTGCCGTGCGTGTCATATCCTGTGGAAACACGAATTTGATACGAGTTTCCACGTTTTCTGATAGTTGCCATAATATTTTCCTTTCAATAAAAAAATGCTCTGTGCGCGGTTCACAGAGCATTTGATTTTTATTTTTGGTTTAACCGATAAAAGTATTGAAGGAGACCTTCTTTGGAAATAAGATATTTTCCATGCTCTCCTTTACCGGCCCGTATATACGGAATTTTGCCGTTAAGCAAAAGATTGCGCAACGAGCCGTAACTTATCCCGTGGATAAGTTTGAGCGCCTGGTTTATAGTTATGAATTCCAGGCGAGTCTTGCTGTCCTCCTTATCGGAAGCAGAAGAATTTTCTATTGACAGTTCTTCAGCAACGCTGAATTTGCCGGAAGGATT
>USOZ01000037.1 GCA_900556525.1 uncultured Oscillospiraceae bacterium
CCGCGCCCGCAGGCGACCAGACTGCTGCAAACATATCCGCAAACGGCTGGGAATTTAACCAGGTCGCAATGGGCGGCGGCGGCTTTGTGAGCGGTGTTTTCGCCACAAATGAAGAGGGGCTTTACTACGCAAGGACCGACGTTGGCGGCGCATATCGCTTCAATAAGGACACCCAAAAGTGGGAGTCGGTTTCCTATGATATAAGCGAGGAGGACAGGGGTCTGCTCGGTATCGCGGGACTTGCCTTTGCCGAAAATGAACCGAATAAGCTCTGGCTTCTTGCGGGAACGAGCTATTTCAGCAGCGGAATGACCTGCCTGCTTATTTCAAATGACTACGGAACGTCATTCGAGCGCGTCAACCTTACCGAAATGATCAAGGTCGACGGAAACGGAATGGGCAGAGGAAACGGCGAGCGTATTGCTGTTGACCCGAAAAACAGCGATATTGTCTATATCGGCGGATTTACGGGCGGACTTATCAAGTCCACTGACGGCGGCAGAAATTTCACCGCGCTTGACATGGGCACGAAAACTGAAACCGCAAACAAAAACGGCATTTGCAGCCTTGTCATAGACCCAAAATCGGGCGACGAAAACGGCTGCACAACAATTTTTGCGGCGATCTCGCGCAGCGGCGAGCCCAATCTCTACAAATCGACGGACGGCGGCGCGACATGGAACGAAGTTGCGGGCGCTCCGCAGGATATTATGGTTCAGCGAATGAAGTATAACGGCGCAGGTAAGCTTGTTATCACCTATGCCGATACCGAGGGTCCGTGGAACAACGACCGCAAATCGGGCGGTGTTTACACGCTTGATATAGCTTCGGGCGAATTTACCGATATTTCTCCCGCTAAGACGGGCTTCGGCGATGTTGTTGTTGACCCTGAAAATCCCGACAGAATGGTTGCCTGCACGGAAAATCTTTATATGATTCAGCCTAACGGCGCATACGGTGACGAGTTTTACAGAACTACCGACGGCGGTGCGAACTGGACGAAGCTGAACGATGTAATGTCGCTTACGGACGGCGGAGTTGAATGGCTTAAAACAACTTCAATGCACTGGTGCAGTTCAATGTGCATAGACCCGAATAATGTGAACAAGGTAATGGTCGTTTCCGGAAACGGCATTTTTGCCTGTGACAATATCTGGGACGAAAATCCCGAATTTTACTTCAGCGCAAAGGGCGTTGAGGAAACCGTTCCCTATGAGCTTGTGAGCATTCCCGGAGGAAAGCTCGCTACCGTTACCGGCGACTATGACGGATTTATTCAGGATACTGCCGAGGAATACGGCATGGTTATGAGCAGCACGGCGGGTTCAATGACCGACCTTGCCGTTGCGGGTCAGGCGGCAAATGTCTGGGTAAAATGCGGCGGCGACAGTAATACATTCGGATTCTGGTACAGCGAAGATTCGGGCGAGACGTGGACAAACGTGAGAAGAACGCCTCTCGAGGGAAAGAAAGTTGCTTATAAAGGCTCTGTGGCTGTAAGTGCGGACGGAAACACGTTCTACTGGGCGCCCGAAAACGGAAATAACATTTATTACAGCACGGACAAGGGGCAGACATGGGAGCAGTCGCAGGGCGGAATAAGTGCTAAGCATCTGGCTGCCGACCCCGTAAATCCCGATTATATCTACGCGGCAAGCTCAAGCAGTTTCTATTACAGCACCGACGGCGGAAAGACTTTCAAGGATAATTCGTCGCTGTCGATTTTCTCGGCGGTAAGACCTATCGTTGAACCCGGCGCTGAAGGCAAGGTATATCTGCCTGCGCTCGGACTTCAGGTTTCGACTGATAACGGTCAGACATTCACGCGCATTGATTCGGTAGGCTACTGCGGCGCGGTCGGACTCGGCAAGGGCAAGACGGACGATTCTCCGTGTACCATATTTATATGGGGAAAGCCCAAAGACTGCGAAGAAACAGGCATTTACTGGTCCGAGGACGAGGGCAAGACATGGAGCATGGTGAGCGATCCGCTTCATCAGTTCGGCGGTCCCGGAAACGGCTATTTTATCTACGGTGATATGAACGTTTACGGCAGAGTTTATATGAGCACTGTCGGACTCGGAGTTATCTACGGCGACCTTATAGCCTAAACAAAATCACAGCGTTAAATGATACTAAAATGACCCGTGTGGAAAAACCTCACGGGTCATTTTGCGTTTAAACGAGTGTTATACTAAGCACCAATTAAAAGCTATACAAAAAATCGAGTATATTCTTTTCATATATGAGCTATACGAGATTTTTTATCTAGGGAAGCGCTTCCCTAGGTTTTATTGGTGCTTAGTATTATTCCGCTCGGCGCGGCGTTTTAAGCGTACCGACTGCAAAAAGTACAATGCAAAGGATCAGCAGCATTCCCATGTAGGGGAGTGCGCCCGAAAGGCTGCCTGACTGCTGTATTATTTCTACGCCTTTGGCGATCCAGCGGTGAGGGAAGCACGAGCCTATTACCTGCATTATCTGCGGCATAAATTCGTAAGGGAAAAGTATTCCCGAGAACATCGGCATAGGCATGAGCACGAACGCGCTGAACATCCACAGACCGTCGTCAGACTTCGCAAATGCGCTTGTGAAAACGTATATCACTACCGAAAGCAGGTCAGTAATGTACATCATAATAAGATAGCCTATTTTATACTTCATTCCGAAGTCAAAGTTGAATATTTGTCCAACTGCGAAGAAAAGCGTTGTGCCTATCGCCATACATATAAAGAAGAAAACGGACATTCCGCCGAGATAAGCGCCGCGGCTTATTCCGCTGAGAAAAATGCGGTCGCGTATTTTGTTGCGGCGTTCTTCAACAATAAGCGAGCCTAAAAGCGAAGCTGCGGTAAGCGTCTTGAATATCATAAAAGCAAGGGTCGTGCTTATGTTTATTCCCTTTTTCGGAACTTCGTTGACATTCACGATTGCGGCTGATTTTCCCGAGAGAGATGTTGCGGAAATGACTTCTTCTACCGCATTTTTTATTTCAGAGTTGCCTATTGAAACAACTTGCGCGGCGGGAGTTCCCGTCAGAGGATTATCCGCGATAATTACCGCTATTTCAATGTTGCTGTTCATCAGCTTATCCTGCAAATCGTCCTTTTCAACCTCTTCAACGCGTATGCCGTCAAGACCTTCGAGCGCCTCGCAGATATATGCCGCACTTTCATAAGACGAGGCGTTGCATACGCCGACGGAATGTTCCTTTGTGTACGGGAGCAGGACCGACATGAGCAAAAAGAGCAGCACGGGCTGTATCACTACTGCCATGATGAATTCTTTATTTCGCTTAAACACGTTAAAGGCGTTTTTCATTACGGTAAACATTATGCCTGCGCCTCCTCTTCTTTTTTGGAAATTATACGAACGTGATGTTTCTTCTTTTCGCCTAAAGCAATGAGAATTGCCATGACCGCCGAAAGTCCGACAAGAATGATCGCACTATACAGCGTCTTTTCATCGAGAATGTCATTATACAGGCTTATAAGCGATTGATTTGTCCAGTACAGCGGGCTTATTTTAACCAGCCATCTCAGCACGGGTATATTTTCCAAGAGGTAAACCGGCGTTACCGATCCGCCGAGATATGCCGAGAACATTGTGATAAGAAGAACGCTGTCCTGGCTTATCGATTTGTTCCTTCCGCGCATTCCGAGAAGGACTGCGAGAAGAACTGCGAACAGATTGTCAAGCATAAGCAGGAGAAGCATCCAGCCTATTTTATCGCCCCATTCAACGCCGAGAACGAATGCGGAGAAAGCAAACGAAACCGCAAACTGAATACAGCCCGCGATCATTCCGACAATGATCTTTACGGCGAACATTCCTCCGATTCCGACTTTGGAAATGCGGTATCTCTCGATAGTGCGGTTTTCGCGCTCGTCGAAGATAGAAATTGCAATTCCCACACTCAGCATCATTAGCGTAAATCCCAGCGCGGAGAACGTGTAATATGCGCTGGAGTCTACCTTTGTTGCTGCTCCATTCGCGGATACTTTTTCCGCCGGCAAATTCAATGCTTCCGCCGTCTATTGCGAGAAGACCGAGAATACAGTTTATTGTCGTGCTTTTTCCTGCGCCGTTCGGACCGAGAATACCATGTATTTCGCCTTCTTCAACGCTCAAGCTCAGTCCGTCTACCGCTGTCATATCGGCAAACACTTTTTTAAGATTGCTTATGCGTAAAATTGACATACATTTCCTCCATATACAATAATGTCGGTTAGTGTTCACTAACTTAATGTTATTATATCATGCGTTATATTGCTTGCCAATCGCATTTTAACATATTTTACCGTAACAATAATTGAATTGTGTAGAGATAATGCACAGAAAAGTTGTAAAAAATACTGTACAGAAGCGGAAAAATGTGATACAATGTTTATTGAAGTTAGCGTATGCAAACTTGGCGATGGAATAAACAGGAGGGACAGAAAAAATGAAAAATATGTTTAAAGGCAATTTGTACGCGCTGACTATGCGGGCTGTTGAAGCGGCTTTGGGAAAAGAGACCGCGCAGCGTATTACCGAGGAAGCCTTTGCCGAATATCTGCGCACGAAGCCGATGGACGACATTAAAAATCGCGTCAAAAATTCGCACCGGCTCAACTGCTGCGAGCAGGCGGCGATACACCTGACGCTGAAAAAATACTGCTCCGAACAGGCTTATGAGTTGGACGTGTACATATACGGAAATCTGAACGATTTTGAATTTATGCGGAACGGAACTCTCGGAACGGGGAGCGAAAAGTGTGATTTTTATTTTAAAAGACGTTGAAACTAATGCGGTAATGTGGTATAATAATGTTACCGAAAACGGTTATCAAAAGGAGGAAGAATTATGGCAAAATGGCTTGATAATGCAGTGTTTTATGAAATATATCCGCAGTCGTTCAAGGACACGAACGCGGACGGCATAGGCGATTTCAAGGGAATAATTGAAAAACTGGATTATATCCGCAGCCTTGGTTGCGACGCGATATGGCTCAACCCTTGTTTCATGTCGCCGTTCGGTGACGCGGGATATGACGTATCGGATTATTATACCGCCGCGCCGAGATACGGCACGAACGAGGACTTAAAGCAGCTTTTCGACGAGGTCCACAAGCGGGAAATGCACGTTCTTCTCGACCTTGTTCCCGGGCATACCTCTGTTGAACATAAATGGTTCAAAGAGTCGAAGAAAGCGGAAAGAAACGAGTTTACCGACCGCTATGTGTGGACGGACAGTATATGGGAGGAGCCGACAGGAATGGGTTCGCTCCGCGGGATTTCCGATCGTGACGGCTCATGCGCCGTAAACTTTTTCTCACACCAGCCCGCTCTTAACTATGGATATTACAAGCCCGAAAGACCGTGGCAGCAATCGCAGGACGCGCCAGGACCGCGCGCGACGCTCGAGGCAATGAAAGACGTTATGCGTTTCTGGCTGAAAATGGGCTGTGACGGATTTAGGGTCGACATGGCGGGTTCGCTTGTCAAGAACGACGAGGACGGAAAGGGGACAATAAAGCTGTGGCAGAATGTCCGCGAGTTTCTTGACGCGGAATTTCCCGAAGCGGCAATGGTTTCTGAGTGGGGTGAACCGGATAAATCCCTGTTAGGCGGATTTCATATGGATTTTCTTTTACACTTTGGTCCGTCGCACTATAACGACCTTTTCCGCTGTCCCGAGCCTTTCTTTTCATCTCGCGGCAAGGGCGATATTTCGGAATTTGTTGCAAAATATAAAGAAAGCTATGAAAAAGCGGGTGAGAAAGGGCTTATCTGTATTCCGTCCGGCAATCACGATATGGACAGACTTGCTCGGAACATTCACGACGACGAGCTGAAAATTGCATTTGCATTCCTGCTTTCTATGCCCGGCGCGCCGTTTATTTACTACGGTGATGAAATAGGAATGAGATATGTTGAAAATCTTGTTTCGGTTGAGGGCGGATACGGCCGCACAGGCTCGCGTTCTCCTATGCAGTGGGACGACGGTGTGAATTCGGGATTCAGCACGGCGGCTTCCGAGAAGCTGTATATTCCGATCGACCCTGCCGCTGACCGTCCGACCGTACAGGCACAAATAAGCGACAAAAACTCGCTTTATAATGAAATAAAGCGGCTCATCCGTATACGCCGCGAACACCCTGCACTTCTTAGCAGGGGAGAGATCGAGTTTGTTTATGCGGAGAAAAACGAATATCCGCTTGCGTACGTCAGAAGTGTGGGCAATGAGAAAATTCTCGTTGTTATCAACCCTGCAGCTCGCGAAGCGGCGTTCGGCGGCGATTTCTCCGCAGCCGAGTGCATTTATTCCTTTGGCGCGACGGCAAAAATCGGCGGAGGCAAAGTTCTCGCCGCGCCTATGTCGGCGGGATTTTATTTGCTAAAATAATGCAGGCATAAGCGGACGGCGTTGCTTTAGTGTAATGTTTTTGCAAAATTGATATGAAAATACCCTCGGAAGTCAGCAGCTTTTCGAGGGTATTTATGTTAATCTATGGGAGTGAACGGCTTGTCGAAGCCGTTTCTTCGGCAAACATTCGTACATATGAAAAGGGTATTAACCGCGCATTTTGTAGTTTCGGCGTTTTCTTTAATTTTATCAGGTCGTTCATCAATCCCGTCAGCGGTTTATTGATTTTGTCAAGCTGTTCGTTGTTTCTGTTAAGTTCTTCAATGATATGTTGATTTTTCGCGGACACGGCTAAAGTTATTCATCTCTCTTGGTTATCCTGCCAACAGCCCACACTATGAGGAAAACGACAAGGTTCAACGCAACTATTCCGGCTCCCGTAGGTATATCAATGTAATACGAAAGCAGCAATCCTGCCGTGAAGCAAAATACCGATACCAGTACCGACCAAATCGTAACGCTTTTAAAGCTCTTGCATACGCGCATTGAAGTGAGGGACGGGAAAATCATAAGACTTGAGATAAGGAGCGCGCCCATGAGCCTCATTCCGACTACGATAATGACCGCCGTAAGAACGGCGATAAGCGTGTTGTAAATCCCTGCGTGGATTCCCGTTGCGCGCGAGAAGCTCTCGTCAAATGTTACCGCAAAAATTTTGTGGTAGAATACCAGATACATTACGCACACGATAACCGAGCATATCACGGAAAGTATAACATCGTTGTCTGTTAAGGCGAGAATACTTCCGAACATATAGCTGTTCACGTCGATCGACACATCAGCGACCGAAAGCACGATCATTCCGATAGCGAGCGCGCTGCTCGAAAGTATTGCGATCGCGCCGTCGCCGTTTATGCGGCTGCTCTTGCTCAGACGCAGCAGAAGAAATGCGGAAGCGATAACTGTCGGAATAGCAATGTAAAGCGGAGTTATCCCGCTTGCTGCGGCGATCGCAAACGCTCCGTATCCGACGTGAGAAAGCCCGTCGCCTATCATTGAGTAACGCTTCAGAACAAGGCTTGTTCCAAGCAGCGCGGCGCAGAGCGAAACAAGAAGTCCGACTATGAGAGCGCGCTGCATGAAGCTGTAACTAAAAATTTCAACAAGTTCATTTATCATGGTGAAAACACCCTCCCGCCATTGTGTGGAATGTATCGGTCTGCATATATTCTTCGGTCGTGCCGCTGAAATACCAGCCGCGAGCCATGTGAAGTATTTTGTTGCCGTAGTGAACGGCATTATGGATATCGTGGGAAACCATTATAATAGTAACGCCCTGTTCATGGTTCAGTCGGTCGAACGCTTCATACATTTCCGCAGTCACCATAGGGTCAAGTCCGGAAACAGGCTCGTCCAGAAGAAGCAGCTTTTCCGTTGCGCACATTGCACGAGAGAGAAGCACGCGCTGCTGCTGTCCGCCCGAAAGACCGCGATAGCTTTTTTTTGCTATGTTTTCGATTTTCATAAGCTGCATCATATGCGAAGCGCGTTCCTTGCTTTCTTTTGTGTAGAGCGGACTGCCGCTGTTGCGGTTAAGACAGCCCGAGATCACTACCTCGCGCACAGTCGCGGGAAAATCTTTCTGCGCGGGAGTCTGCTGCGGGAGATAGCCTATTTCGCGCTGTTTCAGACCGTTAAAAATTATTTCACCCTCGCTCGGCTGCTTCAGACCGAGAATTGCTTTCACAAGGGTGGATTTTCCGGAGCCGTTTTCGCCGACAATGCACAAAAAATCTCCGTCGTCGACCGAAAACGAAACATTTTCAAAGGCGCTTACGCCTTCGTATTTCATGCAAAGATTTTTACATTCTATCAGAGACATCTTTTTCTCCCCCTTTTCTGCAATTTCCGCAGACGCCATAAAGCACTATTTTTGAATTGTCAACTTCAAATGCGTGTTGTTCCAGCAAGTGCCTGTTAAGGTCGCTGAGATAGTCGCACTCAAGGTGAATGACCGCGCCGCAGCGCAGACATTTCAGATGAAAATGCTCGCGGCATTGTTCCGAGCCGATATACTGATAACAGGCGGGGCTTCCGTCCTCAAGCGTGTATCTGCGAACCTGTCTGCCGGCAACGAGTTTGTCGAGATTGCGGTATACGGTTGCCTTTCCGACAGCGTTGCCCTCGTCCCGCAGCAGCTCGGAAACCTCGTCGGCGGTAAGATGCTTGTCCGAATATTTTTTTAAAAGGGCAGTTATCTGCTCGCCCTGTTTTGTCTTGTAACCCATAACGCCTCCAAATTGAATTTGAGTTTCATTTTCATATTTTAGTACATTTTTCGAGCGTTGTCAAGTAAAACATAAAATTTTTAGTGCATTTTCTTGTTTTATTTGACATTTGTGACAGACTGTGATATAATACATTTATATAATGCGTGTAATACCGAGATTTTTCGGATAGGAGTGAAATTACTCGTGGCAACCATTTACTGCCCGCAGTGCGGAGGCGAAATCCCCGAAAAGGAAACGATATGCCCAAGCTGCGGATTTGACCTGGATACATACGAAGAAGAAAAAGACGCTGACGAACAGCAGACCGAGGAATTCAACGAGATACTCGACGCGGCGAATAAGCGACTTTCCGAGGAAAACGCCTCAAATCCCTCGCCCAGAACCGATGATGAACCGATCTCGGAGCTTCCCGAGGGCGCGAAAAAAGTGACGGCGGACGTTTCTGAAAATAACGGCTCGGCGAAAGCTCCCGAGGATAAAAAAGAGGTTTCTGAAGAATCGGAAACTTCCGAAGAAACCGAAGTGCCGAAAGCTGAACCGAAAAAGAAAAAGCGCGAGAAGAAAAAAATCTCCCCCGCTTTTATTACATTCCTTGCGGTTATCGTTGCGGGTGCGCTCGGTTTTTGTGCCGCTGTGCTTGTGTTCGGGGATATGTTTAAAACCGAGGAAGAAAGCTTTGCGATACGCGCCGCCAACGCCGTAAACAGCAAGCTGAATGTAAACGAAAAGCTGTGTGTTTATAAGGCGTATGTCCGCAGCGGTTCGGGCGAAGAAGAATGTCTGCTGTACGCGGTCATAGACTATGACGATACGGTTACTGTGTCAAAGTACCGCGTTGTTGTGGATAAAACCAGTCCCGATGTAATAAATATATATTACACGCTGGACGAAAACGATCCCGACTATATTGCTATGAAGAACAGCGACGATCCAAAAACGAGAATTCAGGCAAGCCTGCTTAAAAATTACTCGGACAGCATAGAGGAAGCGAACCGTGAAATTCAGATAGGCTCGCCTTCGTGGAAACAGATAGATATTTCAAAGATAAACAGCGCTATAACTTCTGAACAGGTCAGAACGACCGCGTCGAAATAGCGCTTAACGGGAGATAAGAAAGCAAATGGACATTTTTATTGAATATGGTATGCCGCGCGTCATGTTCCTGTTTTTCCTTTTCTGCAACATAGGCTGGGTGCAGGAATCGACGATCGAATCGCTTTACCGCCGCCGCTGGATAAACCGCGGCTTTCTGAAAGGTCCGTATATTCCGATATACGGCTTTGGCGGAATTGCAATCCTGTTCTGCTGTATGCCGTTTCGAGACAATGGTTTCGCGGTATATCTCGTGGGTATGCTTGCCTGCACGACGCTTGAATATTTCGTCGGCTGGTTTATGGAAACGATCTTTCACAAGCAGTTCTGGGACTACAGTATGCTGAAAATAACGTATAAAAACCGTATTTCGCTGCTGTCGTCGCTTTTCTGGGGCCTTCTTTCGCTGTTCATGGTGTATATTCTTTTCGGAATAGTTGACGCCATTGTGAATTTTCTCCCCGAAAATGTCATAATCATATATGACGTGGTGATGATGGTCGCGGTATGTATTGACACCGTGATAAGTATTTCTCATCATATCCACTTTCAGGATTATCTTAAAAAATTCCCTATTGAAAAGGCGAAAAAACTTGCTGTTGACCGTTTTATCAGCCTCGGCGGTGCGGTTCAGAGCCGTGTTGCGCGTATGCGCCGCTTTATTTTTCAGCCGCGCGATACAGATGAAACTGATTTTATCGATCCCGATGAACAAACCGACCAAACCGATTCGGAAAGTTCCGATCAAAGTGATTTATAATTGAAAGGGCATATCATGCAGAACGATAACGAATTTTATGAAGCAATATTACCTATTATAAGCAATGAGAAAATGCAGCTTACAAAGACCTTCACCCAGCACGGCAACGTTTCGGTTTTTGCTCATTGTCTGGCTGTTGCGGCGTACAGCACAAAGCTTGCTAAAAAACTGCGTATCCGCCACGACCGCGTTAGCCTTATAAGAGGTGCGCTGCTTCATGACTTTTTCCTTTACGACTGGCATAAAACCTCTAATATAGGCGACGGCCTGCACGGCTTCGCACACCCGTTTACTGCCTGGAAAAATGCGCAGAAGGAATTTTCGCTGAACGGACGAGAACTTGATATAATCCGTAAACATATGTGGCCGCTTACGATAACTAAGCTGCCGATGTACAGAGAGAGCTGGCTGGTTTGCCTTGTTGACAAATACTGCTCGCTGCTTGAAACGTTCCGCATAAACAAATATGACGATAACAGCTTTATAAATCCCGTGCCATTGCCCGCGGGTAAGTAATCAGACATAGGCAAAACGGCATTATCAAATATATGACTCAAGGCGGTTTTGCATTTCTTTCGGGGAATACGAGCCGCCTTTTGATTTTTGAAAGGATATAAAAATGGAACAGTACGCAATGGCGACCTTTGACCTTCTGAAAAGCATAAACTACGCAATGCAGCAGAATTATATCCCGGTTATACGCAACTTGGTCGTAACAAATACCGGGGAAACGGAGCTTTCCGACCTTGAACTTACCGTCAGCTTCACTCCTGCGTTTGCGCAGGATTTTAACGTGCGGATCGACAAGCTGTTGCCCGGGGTTCCTACTGAAATATCACCCGTAAAGATAATTCTTTCGCCTGAACTGCTGTTTTCCCTGACCGAAGCTATGGCGGGATATGTCAGCGTAACGCTTACGGCAGGCGGAAAGCAGGTGTTTTTCGAGGCGCGCGAGGTCGAGCTTCTTACATACGACCAGAGCGTGGGACTTTTGTCTTTTCCCGAGCTTATTTCAGCTTTTGTAACGCCTAATCACCCCGCAGTAACCGGTGTTCTGCGAAGCGCGGCGGAATATCTTGCGAAGTGGGACGGCGACCCGTCGTTCACAGCCTATCAGCGTCAGAATCCGAACGCGGTAAAAACGCAGCTTGCCGCGGTTTATGCAGCCTTGCAGGCAGAAAATATCGCTTATGCAATGCCTCCCGCAGGATATGAAGCTTCGGGGGTCTGAAAGACTGCGCGCCGCAAGGCTCATAGCGT
>USOZ01000038.1 GCA_900556525.1 uncultured Oscillospiraceae bacterium
GCCTGACGAAAAATCTGTCTGCGCAATCTGCATACCCGATTTAATCAGTGCTTCCCTAGCACCAATAAAACCATAGATAAAAACTCTTGTATAACCCATATATGCAAAGATTATACTCGTTTTTTGTATAGTTTTTAATTAGCGCTGAGTATAAAAAAACAGGGTGCCGCTTATATCGGCACCCCGCTTTTTTGGAGAAAATCTATTGAATGATTATTCTTCGATGTACTCTTCGTCGCTGTATTCTTCATCAGAGTACTCTTCGTCCGTGTACTCTTCATCAGCAGGAGCTTCCACTTCGTCAACGGGAGCTTCATCAACAGGAGCTTCGTCAGCAACAGCAGCTGCTAAATCAACAGTACCCTTCTTGAAAACGAACTTCTGCTCTGTCTGACCGTCTGTTAATGAATAGGAAAGTGTTTCAGCGCTTGCGTCATAGGTAACACTCATGAAAACAGTCTTATTATCAGAAGGATTAAGAACTTCAAATCCGTTAGACTTTACCTGAATGCTGTAGGTCTGAGAACTGTTTGTGTTAGCAATTACAACTTCCTTATCGCTTACAGTCATGTTTACAGCGCAAGCAGCCGCTGTAGTGCCATATCCTGCTGCATAGTCATCGAGGGACTGACCATTGATCGTGTCTAATGTCCAATCTCCCTTAACCTTGCTCATGTCGAGTCCGCAGCCTGCGATGGAAAGTATCATGACGAATGTCATCATGATTGCCGATGTGATCTTTGCGATTTTTTTCATTTTTCAATCTCCTTAAAATTTATTGAAGTATCAACTTCATTGGCATTTATTATACCTCAGCACACGCGTAACGTCAAATAATCTTTCCAAATTGTAGCATTTCGTTTCACAAATGTAAAAAAACAGCACCGCACATTTTCCGTGTGCGGTGCCGCTTTAAATTATTATTATCAGATTTCGCTGAAATAAATATCGCCAGACTCGTCGACTGTGAACATTACATAATCGGTAATGAGATAGTCGCCGTAAATGTCGTCAATGCAGAACGCATAGTAATAATCGCCGGGAACGAGAGTGTCATAAATTATCTCCGGATCACCGCTGAAAGTATATTCATTACCGTAGTAATAGCTTTCGGAGTCGTCTTCTATACCATAGCTGTAGTAGATCGGAATGATAACGTCGCCGTCAGCGAGCTTTCTTATTTCACGGGCAGAAACGCCGTTTTCGCCGATACCGTCCCATGTTCCCTCAATTCCTATCGAATTGTCGCTGAAATTGTGTCTGATACGCAGATTTGTTTCATTTCCGTTTACGAACACGGGCGAAGTGTAGATAACATAATCCTCGCCCTCCTCGGCAACGTACATTGCAAGGTTCTGCCCGTCAGGGAGAGAGAGCCAGTAACCGTTAAATCCGTCGCTTACCTCGCCGGTTTCCCAGTCAAGGTTGAAATCATAGGTTTCACCGAGTTCGAGAAGGTCGTTGTCCTGAGTCGTGAACACCGCTGTGCTTACCGCGGCAGCATTGTAAATACCGTTTTCATCAAGTACAAAGCCGTAATTTCCGTTTTCGTCGAGCGCAGGCGCCTGCTCAAATGTAATAAGCGAACTTTCGCCTGTCTGCGAATAATCATCGGCATAGTTCCAGTAATCGTCGGAAGTATCTTCATAATAGTACGAGCCGTCATCCGAAATGTCATAGCTGAATGAGCTGTCCCACTCGTCGCCGTCGCCGAGAAGCTGTTCATCGGAATAATCCTGTACATTTCCGCTGTTGGCTGCGCCGTAGCTCATCTTATCGATAAAAGCAAGGTAATACGGGCTGACGCAGATGTCGCCGAACACGGAAAGTTCCTGTGAGCCGTCAAACGAAAGCGGGTAATAAACCGATAAACCGCCGGCATTATAGTGATTGCTTCCGCTTACTTTGTACACTACCGCGTCTTCAAGCGCGGAAATAACGTCAGAAGAACTGTCAAGCCCGCAAGCGCTTACGATCTCGCCGAGATCGACCATGTTTGTATAACCCTCGGTCTTGTTGTTGCCGCCAAAATTGTCCGCGCTTTCAATCGCTCTCACGATATTTGAAAGATCCTGCGAACTTTCTGTTGCATTGTAAAGCTCCTGCGCAAAAGTGTTAAAGCTTATGATAAGGTCGTCGACCTTGCTCAGGTCAGTGACCGCGAGAGTAGCCATATCGCCGTCGCCGCCCTCGTCGCAGGCTGAATAATACGCGTCGCAAAGCGCTTCGCCGAGCTGAGCGCCGTCATATTCGGGGTTGTACGCAAGCGTCGAGCCTATCGCGGTATAATCCCAGCCGCCGCCCGGCTCAAGCTCCTGCGAACCGTACATATAATTAGCGTATGTAGCAAGGACGTTCGCAGTTTCGAGAGTTCCCATAAGGCAGGCGTCGAAGCCGATAAACTCAAATCTGTCGGTCATATTGCCGCTTACATTGAGCAGCGCCGTGTCAAGCTCGCGGAGCGAAAGCGAGTCATTATCCGAAAGCTCGTCGAAGCATACGCCGCTTATGCTTCCGCCGCCGTGATTCCAGAAAACAACGCCCATTTTATCTGCGGAGTAATTTTCAACGCCCCAGTTAAGGAAATCCACAAGCGTCTGATTGTCGCCCATATTTGTCGCGTCAGCGCTTCCGACAAGCTCAATATCTCCGTTCTGAATAACAAAACGCTGCTTTTCACCGCTGTTTATGCCGTCTATGTACCATTCGCTCGAACCGCCCGTTTCAACGACAAAACGAACGTTATCGCTTCCGTCGGCGTTCAGCATTTCCTGAATATCCATGCTTGCCATTCCGCCGCCCGATTCGAGGTCGGAACCGCACATATAAACGAAAATCGTCCATGTGTTTTCTTCGCCCATAGGGGTTGTCTCGGTTTTTCTGCCGCGCTGGATCTTGAGCATTCCGTCGCTTTTGTTCATAGACATACGAACGCTGAACGTCGCTCTTTCCTGCTCCGAAATATCGGAGTTATCTGTCTCACTCTGCGGTTCTTCGCTGACGTTATCGTATGTGAGGTCGGTTCCCTCTTCTAAATCAACGTCGTCCGAACTGCACGCCGCCGCAGTTGCAACTGCCGTAAGGATCGCAGCCGCTTTGTAAAAATTTTTCTTCATATCTTATCCTTTCTTCAGAAGCCCGTTCCTCGCCAGCCTGTCCGCAACTATCGCCGACACGGTTTTTACGATATTTTCTCGTTCGACCCGTCTTTGCGCGTCAAAAAGACTGATACGGGAAAGACTCTGTATTTTTATTTTACTGCCGTTAATGGTTATGACGACACGCTGCCGCCCCGAAACGTGAAACGATATGTCGTCTGCTTCGCAAGTCGGTTTTCCGCACGGAAAATCAGCGTCGCGGATCATTCCGTAAAGCTCGCCATATCCGATTTTTCTTGTTGCCGCGCACTTCTCGCCGCGAAGAAAATCAAATATTCCCATGCTTCACACCCACTTTCTTAAATACATTACAGTATTTTATCATTATGGGTGTAAAAAATCAATAAACCTTACTTAATTGTTGTTTTTTCTTTCTCAAATGTAATTTTACAGATATAATCGTTAATCTCGTCAATCTGTTCCGTAAGCGCCCGCAACTGCTGCGAAAGCTCTTGGACATCCTCCTTTTCTGCCGTCTGCTCAATTTCATAGGCAAAGTCCGCAGCTTTATCCGCGCCTATGCTGCGGCAGTTGTTTTTCAGCCCGTGGACCTGTGCTCTGAAACACGCGCAGTCGTTATCGGAAAGCGACTTTTCCATTTCACCAAGCAGCTGAACGCTTTCCTTTGTGAAAAGTTCAAGCATTTCGTTATAGAAATCGGAGTCGTTTTCGCAGTAATGCATACCCTTTTGACAGTCGAGCGGAGGTTCTTCGGAAACCGCTTCCGAATTGATATATTTGCCGATAATGCGTTCCAGTTCGAGGGGTTTTACAGGCTTTGAAATATAGTCCGTGAAGCCGTCTGCGATATACTTGTCCCGTGCGCCCGTTACCGCGTTCGCCGTTATAACGATTATCGGCACGTCGGCGCTTAAATTATTTTCAAGGCTGCGCATTCTGCGAAGCGTTTCCGTTCCGTCCATGTTCGGCATCATTGCGTCTAGAAGTATAACGTCATATTTTGTCCGCGTTACCTTTTCAAGCGCCTGCGCGCCGCTTTCAGCCGTTTCGACCATTGCTTTTGTGCGTTTAAGAAGCTTTTCTATAACCACGCGGTTCATGCGGTTGTCGTCAGTTATCAGTATTTTCGCATTAGGTGCAACAAAAAACGGAGCATCTGAATTTTTCACGGTTGGCGCTTCTTTCGGCTCAAAGGGTTCAGCGGGCGAAGCGTCAACGACCCTCTGCGGGATAGTCATTGTGAACTTACTGCCGCAACCGTAAATGCTCTCGACCTCAAGCTTTCCGTCCATCGCTTCGGCAAGCTGCTTCGTTATGGCAAGCCCCAGACCCGTTCCCTCGATCGTGCTTTCAATTCTCTCAAAACTGTCAAAAATACGCCCGATATTTTCTTCCTTTATTCCAACTCCTGTGTCCGAAACCGAAACAATAAGATCAACGCTTTCGCCGCGCGGCTCCGTCCACGCTTTCAGTCTCACAAATCCATCGTCGGTGTATTTTATGCTGTTCGTAAGCAGGTTTATGAGCATTTGCTTTATGCGCACCTTGTCTCCGTGAAGCGATTTCGGCATATCGCGGCTAACATCAAAGCTAAGCTTTATCCCCTTTTCTTCCGTGCGCCTGTAAATCATTATCCAGACATCGTTAAGCAGCGAAATAACGTCATAGTCTGAGGTGATTATGCTGAGCTTACCCGATTCGACTTTTGAAATGTCCAAAATATCATTTATCAGCACAAGCAGCGTTTCGCCGGCAGATGAAATGCTTCCCGAATACTTCTGAATTTCCTCGTCGTGACATTCGCGGCGTATCATCTCGTTCATTCCGAGAATGGTATTGATAGGCGTGCGTATCTCATGGCTAACGCGCGCAAGAAAGCTCGATTTTGCAGCGTTAGCCGCGTCGAGCTGCGCCAGCATTTCCGAATATTCCGTCACATTTACCAGCCATATCATATATCCGCAATGCGCGTCGTATTCTTTTATCTCCTCAACCTTGGCTTCATAAGTCACGCCTGCAATTCTTACGCTGCTTATCTTTCCTGTCAGAATGTCATATATCGTGCTGTGTTCGCTAGCGTATTTCATTTGCAGGAGTTCGGGCATTATCTGCTTCATTGAGTTATTTATAAAGGTCAGCCGTCCGTTCTCGTCAATAAGCACAATGCCCTCTCCGCCGTAATTGAATGCATTTTCGGCGGCGCTGCTGACCGAGTTGAAATAACCGTATCTGAAAATGGAAAAATACATAAAGGTTATCATTATCAGCAGCGCTATCGTGAAGAAATTGTAGCTTCCGAACGCGCCTAATCCCTTTAATGCAAGCTCCAGCCCGATAGTCAGAATACCCGCAAGAAGATAACCTATCCGCTTTCGCTGAATAGGATTGCTCTTAAAAAACTGTATCGTTAGCCTTGCCGCAATATACAGGAAAACTACCGCAATAGTAATATAAAACAAGTACCAGAACGGCCCGGGGGTTATTTTTATTCTGTTATATGCGCCCTCCGAAACTATCCTCATTCTTGAATAGAACAGCCCGTGATTTTTTCCCGGCGAAGTCCATGTTGTGAATATCGCAATATAGCACGAAAGACAGTCCGCCGCCAGCAGCGCGTATGTGAATTTGCTGACCTTGTAATGCCCTATTACCGAGCAGAAGTCCATAAGCTCAAAAAGCATTACAGAAAGCCCGAAATATTGCACTTTAAGCGCGACAAGCGCCGAGCTTACACACTCGGACATTGTAAGTTCAAGGAAAAATCCGAGAACTATTACCGCCATTGAAAAAACAAGCGTCATGTACGCGCTTTTCGCGCGCGAATTTGTAAAGCGGAAACACCCGCAGAAAAGAATTATCAGCGCCACAAGCGTAACGCTGTGAATAATGCAGTAAGAAAGGTACATGGCTGCGCTATGACAGGGGTTCGGGTTCCCGCTGCATAAAGCGTGACACCTCCCTTTCGATATTTTTTCTTATTCTTACGGGAATTTGTATTTGCGTGCCGTTATCAAGCGTTATCGACCCGTCCGCGCAGTCCGTAACATAGCGCAGATTTATGATATTGCTTTTCCCACAGCTTATAAAGTCGCTGTCATCCTGTAAAAGTGTGTGAAATTCGGAAATCGGCTTAACGCTCTTGTATTCCCTGTCGCCCGTGTAGAAATATGTACAGTGGTTGTACGATTCGATAAAGCGTATGCTTTTGAGCGGAATTTTCGTTTCCTCGCGGTTGAACGAAACGGTTATCGTCTTTCGCGTCATTGCAAAAGCGTCTGAAAAGCGCTCCATTGTGCGCTTAAAGTCGGCATATGTATACGGCTTCAGCAAATATCCGTCGGCATTGACCCTGAACGCGTTAAGCGCATGGCTGTCCGACGATGTTGTGAAAACGATCCCATTTTTACAGCCGAGCGAGGTCAGTTTTTCGGCGGCAGACATACCGTTCGTGCCGCTCATATAAATATCAAGGAAAATTATTTCTGGTTTTTCGTCAGTTTTTCCATATTCGGTCAGCATTATATCTGCCGAAGCAAACCAGCGAACCGAAAAAACGCTGCCCGTTTCCTCCATAAACTTGTTAAGGTGGTAAAGCAGCCGCGTGCGGTCGCTCTGCGAATCGTCGCAAATGTAAATAAGCATAAATAGTATCTCCAATCCCAATATACAGAAATATTATAACATTTTTAGCATTTCGTGTCAACATAACCGCCAAAAAATGCACAAAAACGGCGCACCGCACAAGCGATACGCCGTAGTTGTTAAAATGCTTACTTGATAAGGTCGGAAGCCGCCTTATAGGTCGTATGGAGAAGTTCGTGTGCGGTGTGGCTGCCGGGCTGACCGAGGAATTCGGCATAAGCCTGCTTTACATCAGCACTTTCGTGAGACTTTCTGCTTACCTTGTGACCTTCATCAAGGCTGTAAAGCGCCTTAGCGCGTTCAGCTCTGATATCGGTAAAGTTGCGAACGTCAGCAGGAACGATAACCTGTCCGCCGCCGTTTACGCAGCCGCCGGGACAAGCCATTATCTCAATGAACTGAGCCTTAATCTCGCCGCTCTTGACCTTTTCGAGGAGGTTTCTTGCATTCGCAAGACCCGAAGCGACAGCAACCGTAACATCCATGCCAGCAACATTGTAAGTAGCGGTCTTAACGCCCTCAACTCCGCGAACTTCCTTGAATTCAACGGGAGAATCGTCGTTTTCGCCTGTGAGCTTCCATACAGCGGTTCTGAGAGCAGCTTCCATAACGCCGCCTGTCGCGCCGAAGATGACTGCCGCACCCGTACCGTTTCCGAGAGGAGAATCGTATGTTGCGTCCTCAAGATCTTTAAAGCGGATACCCGCTCTGTTTATCATCTTTACAAGTTCTCTTGTTGTGATCGCAATATCAACGTCTGCAAGACCGTTGTTGCCCTGATTTTCTCTGCCTATCTCAAATTTCTTTGCAGTACACGGCATAACCGAAACACTTACGATCTTAGCGGGGTCAATGTTCATCTTCTTAGCCCAATAGCTCTTTGTCATTGCGCCGTTCATCTGCTGAGGCGACTTGCAGGTAGAGAGATTCGGGATAAATTCGGGGTAATAGTTTTCACAGAAACGAATCCAGCCGGGCGAGCAGGAAGTGATCATCGGGAGAACGCCGTTGTTGGTAATTCTTTCGATAAGCTCGTTGGATTCCTCCATGATAGTGAGGTCAGCGCCGAAGTTCGTGTCAAATACAGCGTCAAAGCCGAGCTTCTTGAGCGAAGCAGCGAGCTTGCCCTCAACGGGAGTGCCCATTTTATAGCCGAACGCTTCGCCGATAGACGCGCGTACAGCGGGAGCTGTCTGAACAACAACGACCTTTTCCGGATCTGCAAGAGCAGCCCATACCTTAGCTGTGTCATCCTTTTCGGAAAGAGCGCCTGTAGGACATACAGCGATACACTGACCGCAGGATACGCAGGCTGTTTCCGCAAGGTTCATGTCGAACGCGGAACCGATATAGGTGTTGAAACCGCGGTTGTTTGCGCCGATTACGCCGATACCCTGAGTCTTTTCACAAGCAGCGATACAGCGGCGGCAGTGGATACACTTATTGTTGTCGCGGTACATATGAACTGCGCTGTCGTCGATCTCGTAATCGTTTGTTACGCCTTCAAAAGCGTTTTCATCGTCAACGCCGAGTTCGCGGCAAAGTTCCTGAAGTTCGCAGTTTCCGCTTCTTGCGCAGGAAAGACATTTCTTCTTGTGATTGCTTAAAAGAAGCTGAAGAGTAGTCTTTCTGCTCTCAAGGACAGCGGGAGAATGTGTAAGGATATTCTTGCCCTCGTCAAACTTGGAGAGCGGGTATACGCAGGAAGCAACAAGGCTTCTTGCGCCGGTCATTTCTACAACGCAGATACGGCAGGCGCCGATTTCGTTGATTTCCTTGAGCCAGCAAAGCGTAGGGATTCTGACGCCATTATTGCGACAAGCTTCAAGAATGGTAGTACCTTCTTCAACTGATACTTCTACGCCGTTAATTTTAATATTAACCATAGTTATAACGTTCCTTTCCTGAATTATTCTTTGATAATAGCGCCGAACTTACATGTATCCATACAAGCGCCGCACTTGATGCACTTGTTGGTGTCGATAGAATGAGGCTGCTTAACTGTACCGGAAATTGCACCCACAGGGCACTTTCTTGCGCAGGCTGTACAGCCCTTGCACTTATCCTCCATGATCTTATAGCTGAGGAGCTTTGTACATACGCCTGCAGGACACTTCTTATCCTTAACGTGCGAAATGTATTCGTCTCTGAAGTAGCGCAGAGTTGAAAGAACAGGGTTCGGAGCAGTCTGTCCGAGACCGCAGAGCGAGTTGTTCTTGATGTAATAGCAGAGCTTTTCCATCTTGTCGATGTCTTCCATTGTGCCGTTGCCGCTGGTGATCTTTTCGAGCATTTCGTAAAGACGCTTTGTACCGATACGGCAGGGTGTGCACTTACCGCAGGATTCGTCAACCGTGAACTGGAGGAAGAACTTTGCAATGTCGACCATACAGTTATCTTCATCCATAACGATAAGTCCGCCGGAACCCATCATCGAACCGATAGAGATAAGGTTGTCATAGTCGATCGGAATGTCGAGGTGCTCGGGAGGAATACAGCCGCCGGAAGGTCCGCCTGTCTGAGCAGCCTTGAACTTCTTCCCGTGCGGGATCCCGCCGCCGATCTCGTAAATAACTTCACGCAGGGTCGTACCCATAGGAATCTCAACAAGACCCGTGTTGTGGATCTTACCGCCGAGCGCAAATACCTTTGTACCCTTGGACTTTTCGGTACCCATTGAAGCGAACCAATCAGCGCCCTTGAGGATAATCTGCGGGATATTGGCGTAAGTTTCAACGTTGTTAAGAACTGTAGGCTTTCTGAAAAGACCCTTTTCAGCCGGGAACGGAGGACGGGAACGAGGCTCGCCTCTGTTACCCTCGATAGATGTCATAAGAGCGGTTTCTTCGCCGCATACGAACGCACCCGCGCCAAGACGAATGTCGAGGTCGAATTCAAATCCGCTATCGAAAATGTTCTTTCCGAGCAGACCATATTCTCTAGCCTGATTGATAGCTACCTGAAGGCGGTGAACGGCTATAGGATATTCCGCACGAACGTATACATAGCCCTGTGTTGCGCCGATAGCGTAGCCCGCGATAGCCATAGCTTCAATAACTGCATGAGGGTCGCCTTCAAGAATGGAGCGATCCATGAATGCGCCGGGGTCGCCTTCGTCGGCGTTACAACATACATACTTCTGGTCAGCGTCCTTAACAAGGTTTCTTGCGAGCTGCCACTTCTTACCCGTCGGGAATCCGCCGCCGCCGCGTCCGCGCAGACCTGAATCGAGAACAGTCTTGATAACGTCGTCGGGAGTCATTTCTTTAAGTACCTTATAAAGAGCCTGATAACCGTCAACGCCTATGTATTCTTCAATGTTTTCGGGATTGATAACGCCGCAGTTTCTCAGCGCTACACGGTGCTGCTTCTTATAGAAGTTTGTTTCATTAAGCGACTTTATTTCATTTTCCGCAACCGTTTCGTCATAAACAAGACGAGTTACAACACGTCCCTTGAGGAGGTGTTCCTCAACGATTTCGGGAATGTTTTCTTCTTTTACCCTGGAGTAGAAAGTACCCTCAGGGTAAACAATCATAACCGGACCTAATGCACAAAGACCGAAGCAGCCTGTTCTTACAACCTTTACTTCGTCGGCAAGACCGTTCTTTTCGATTTCTTCTTCGAGCTTCTGAGCAATCTTTATACTGCCCGAAGAAGTACAGCCTGTACCACCGCAAATCAATACTTGTGAACGATACATATCACTATTTCCTTTCAGTTTTACTTTAATTCGGAATTGCCGATCGTATACTTGGATACAATCTCGCCGCCGATAAGGTGATGTTCAACGACCTCGGCAGCCTTTGCCGCGTCCATTTTAATATAGGTAACCTTTTCTTTACCCGGTTCGATTATCTCAACGATAGGCTCATACTGGCAAAGACCGATACAGCCTGTCTGTGTAACCATAACATTGTGAAGCCCCTTTTCCTGAACAGCGTCGGAAAATGCCTTTAAAACAGGTCTTGCGCCCGCTGCGATACCGCAGGTAGCCATACCTACGACAACTCTTGTGAAAGAGCTGTCCTCGGCTCTCAATTCGACCTGACTCTTCATTTTATCGCGAATTGCCTGTAATTCTGCAAGCGTTTTCATATAAACTATACCATTCCTTTCGATGAATGTTGTCAATAAACTGTGCCGTTATCGACCTCGGCTTTGTTTTCTTCAAGATATTCCTTTATATATGCCGAAACCTCCGGCGCATTAAAAGGAACCCCGCCGAGGATTTCCCTGAATTCCCTTGTATCAAGCGTGAAACCGCGTCCGTCGACTGAATAGCGGTAAACAAAATCAATGCCGCAGTTCAGCGTTACCAGCGAATGAATCGTGAAAGTCATATCGCCGAGAGGCATTCTATCAATGTGTGAAAGTCCGAAAACCGCCGTAACAACGGTTCCCTTTCCGACCTCCGATTCGATTGAGAAGCTGCCGCCTGTGTTTTCCGCCGCCATTTTAAAAAAAGGAACGCCAAGCCCTATTTTACGGGTCGTCCTTGTTGTAAAAAATGGGTCGGCAACGCGCCGTACCTGTTCGGGCGTCATTCCGCAGCCGTTATCCTTTATGATAACGCGCGCGGAAACGGGCATTCCTATGGAGAAGATCTACGG
>USOZ01000039.1 GCA_900556525.1 uncultured Oscillospiraceae bacterium
GGGTAGTAGCCCTTAAGCGGTTTGTCGAGAACAAGCATAGCGAATATCGAGGTGCCTGCCGATACGTTTCCGGTTCGGGGAAGCACGCTGTCGGTCGCTGTCATTCCCGTACCTGCGTCACCTTCGGGAGGGCATAAGGGAACTCCGGGACGGAGTGTACCTGTCGGGTCGAGCAGCTTAGCGCCGTCAGCGGTCAGGAACGCCTCCTTTGCACCTGCGTTAAGCACTGAAGGGAGAACTTCTGTCAGCTTTACTGAGAAGCCTTTTGCCGAAAGCAACTCATCAACCTTTTTTATGTAGTCAGCGTTGTAACCGGTGTTGTCAACAGGGAAGATGCCGGACGCTTCTCCGATGCCGACCTGTCGCTTTCCGGTAAGAAGGTAGTGGATATAGCCTGCAAGCGTATTGATATGAGCAATATGCTTGACGTGTTCCTCGCCGTTCAGTATCGCCTGATAGAGATGCGCTATGCTCCAACGCTGTGGAATGTTGAAGCTAAGCAGTTCTGACAGTTCGGATGCCGCCTGCTCTGTGATAGTATTACGCCATGTGCGGAACGGAACGAGCAAGTTATCGTCCTTGTCAAATGCCATATAACCGTGCATCATTCCGGAAATACCCATTGCACCGTAGGTAGTCGGAGTTACTCCGAACTTCTGCCTTATATCCTCTGTAAGTGCCGCATAACAATGCTGTAATCCTGTTGTGATGTCATCAAGGGAATAAGTCCACACGCCGTTTTCGTAGCGGTTCTGCCATTCGTGACTGCCCGAAGCAATCGGGGCGAATGTGTCGTCTATAAGCACTGCCTTTATTCTGGTGGAACCGAATTCGATTCCGAGATATGTCTTTGCGTTTTGTATCTTTTCTTTTATTGTCATATTATCACCTCTTGAGAGCCGCAGTAGCGTCAAGCAATTCAAGCTGCTGCTCAAAACTGTTTATGTCGGTCTTGCCATCAATCACAACAAGTTCCGTGTTCGTCATCTTTGCAAACAGACGTATATCTTCTGCTGTAAGTGCCGTTGAAACTACTGCATGATGTGCGCCGCCGGCATATATCCACGCAGCCGCACCGGTAGCAAAATCCGGTTTCAGCTTCCACATAAGCCTTGCGACAGGGAGGTTGGGCATAGGAGCAGGCTGTTTTATAAGCGTGATCTCGGCGCATACCAAACGGAATCTGTCGCCAAGGTCTATCATAGACACTGCAATGCCATCACCGTCAATTCCGTCAAATACAAGTCGAGCAGGGTCGGATTTTCCGCCGATGCCGAGCGGATGCACCTGTATCTCCGGTTTGTTCGCCGCAAACACAGGCGATACCTCCAGCATATGTGCTGCAAGCTCAAGCTCCTCGCCTGAGGTGAGATCATAGGTGTAGTCCTCCATAAATCCGGTAGAACCCTTTCTTCCTTCGGATATTTTGAATAAAACCGCACCGAGAGCGGCGGTCTTGTAATCGCCCTCAGGACCAAAGCCGATGCCCTTCGCCATAAGATTCTGTGCCGCAATTCCGGGAAGCTGATTAAATCCGTGGAGATCCTGGAACGTATCGGTGAAGGCGTTTATCTTTTCTTGTGCGATGAACTTATCCAGAGCTGCTTCGTATTTAGCTTGCTCACGGACAGCGGCAAGGTTGTCGGTTGCCATTGTGTACTTTTCGGCATATTCGGACATTTTCGCTTCTATTTCGGAATCGGTGACACTGTCGGCAATATCTGCTACATCGCCTATTCCGTAGTAGTTTACATTCCAGCCGAAACGAATCTCGCTTTCGACACGGTCGCCGTCTGTTACTGCAACATCACGCATATTGTTGCCGAGCATCGCTACCCTGAGAGTTCTGCTGAACGCAACTGCGGAAGCGGCATAAGCGAATCTGCGTATCTTTTCTGTAACATCCTCGTGACGATAGTAGCCTACGACTACCTCACGTTTAATACCGAGCCTCGTACAGATGAATCCGAATTCACGGTCGCCGTGTGCGGATTGGTTGAGATTCATAAAGTCCATATCAATACTGTCGTATGGCAGCTTTTCATTGAACTGCGTGTGCAGGTGGAGCATAGGCTTTTTCAACGCTTTCAGCGCTCTTATCCACATTTTAGCGGGAGAGAACGTGTGCATCCACATAATAACACCTATACATTCCTTGTCTGAAGACGCTTGTACGCAGATGTCTTCAGCTTCACAGGCGGTCTTTACGACCGGCATAAATACGACTTCTGCGATGTCCGAGAGTTTTTCGTTCAGAAAACCGGATATTACGGCACTGTCCTTTGCCGCTTGCCTGAGCGTTTCCTCTCCGTAGAGATCCTGGCTTCCGGTAACAAAGTATATCTTGTTCATAATAATTCTCCTTCACAGAAAAGCCGCACCGAACAAATACTCAGTGCGGCTTGTGTTTATGCCTTTTTCTTGTTCTTTCTGGAAAGAACAACGCTCTGGATAACAAGGAACAGGCAGATCATTGCCGCAACGGTAATGTTCGTCCACCATGCGTCGTCAAGTCCGAGGGAGGAAACGATGTTCTTTATCGTACTCAGCGAGATGACTCCGAACAGCGTTCCTATGATGTTGCCCGAACCGCCTGAAAGCATCGTGCCGCCGATGATGGAGGAAGCGATCGCGTTCATCTCGGCTCCGCTTGCATGGGAGGGTGAACCGGAGCCTACATGAAGGAAGTAAACAAAGCCGCCTATACCTGCGAGCACTCCGCACATCAGGTAAGCGAAGAACTTTGTGCGCTTGACGTTGATACCGAGCATATTTGCGCTCTGGCTGTTGCCGCCGATCGCATAGAAACCGCGTCCGAGCCTGCCCCATTTGAGGAACACGAACAGTATCGCCACAATCAGCAGCGCGACTACCACGCCTATTTCTATGTACGCCGGAACAAATACACCATGCTTGTTGGTGGAGCCTATTCCGGGAAGTGAAATTCTTGTTTCCTTGAGTGCGCGGAATTCTTCGTTCTCAACGTTGAACTGCGTTGCGTTGACGATGGTGGTCATGCCCTTTGCGAAGAACATTCCCGCCAGCGTTACAATGAACGGCTGTATCTCCAGATACGCTATCAGATAACCCTGAACAAGTCCGAAAGCGGTGCCTATTCCGAGGGCTATGAGGACAGAGGTCACTACATTGCCGCCGCCGTAGTCGAGGTTCATTGCACAGCACATACATACAAGCGCCGTAACTGCGCCGACCGAGATGTCGATACCGCCGGTTATCATTACAAGGCTCATTCCGCAGGAGAGGATTATCAGAGCCGCATTTTCGTTAAGTATGTTGAAGAAGGTCTGCACCTTCGTGAAGCCGGAGCCGATGAACGCTACCGCGCAGATATACATTACAACGAATATCGCAATGGTGATGACCAGGAGCAGATTAGAATCAGATAATCTCCGTGAACTGCCATTGGCGTTTTTCAGAAATTTCATACTAATTCGCCTCCTTGACGGGATTCCTGCGAGAAGCTATCTTCTTGCGGAGCGCTGCAAGCTTGCTGCGTACAGTAGGAGCGCTGAGAACTACCAGGATAATTACTACGACCGCCTTGTATGCAGGGAGCGCGGTAGGAGCTACCTGGAACTTATAAAGAGTTGTCGTCAGGAACTGGATAACATAAGCGCCGAGTATCGAGGACGCCATGTTGAATTTACCGCCGCTGAGGGCGTTTCCGCCGAGTGCTACCGCAAGGATAGCGTCCATCTCGATGTCCTTTGCAACTACCGAGTAGTTGATGGAGGAGATACGGCTGACCTTGATGAATCCAGCGACTGCAACGCACAGACCAAGTATGACGTAGGCCATGAACTTGATACGCGCGGGATTCAGACCGTTAAGTCTGGAGGATTCGGAGTTTATGCCGACCGCCTGGGTGAACAGTCCCAGCTTTGTGAACCGGAGCACCAGCGCGATGATTATAATGCATATTGCCGCAATGAATATCGGTGTCGGAAGCGGGAGTCCGGGAATGAAGTTGCCGAACCAGCCGAAGCTCTCATCATTGATGACGGGGAGCTGGTTGTTGTTTATCCATGCCGCTATGGAACGTCCTGCGGTGAAGAGGATAAGCGTTGCGACCATCGGCTGTATCTTGAAGTAAGCCACCAGAGCGCCGTTGAACGCACCCAGGAGCATTGATGCGACAACACAGGCAAGGAATGCAACGATTATCGGCGCATGGAGCTCAGCCGGGCTGACCTCACCGCCGCAGAGTACTCTCAGGACAACGCTGCCTGCGACTGCGATAGTCGCGCCGACGCTGATATCCTGTCCGCCGGAGGCTGACGTTACCAGCGTCATGCCGATGGCAAGTATCGCAAGCTCCGAAGCGTTGTCGAGGATCGTGATGATGTTGCCTGAAACTACCATATCGCCGACGCTGTTCGGAGCATATTTGATCGCGAAGAACGAAGGATCAGCGATCAGGTTGAACAGCACCAGTATCAGCAGCGCTGCCAGCGGGATAAAGATCTGATTCCTGACCGCTCTTTTCAGAAAAGCAAGGAACTTGTTCCCGCCTGTTTTTTCAAGCATTTTCATGAACCTTTTCACCTCCTGCGATCGTTTCCATTATCTTGGACTGGTTCAGGTCGGAGCCGGTAAGCTCGCCTGCGGTCTTTCTGTCGCGCATTACTATAAGTCTTGAACATACGTTCAGCATTTCGTCTATCTCAGAGGAGATGAACGTTACGCTCTTTCCCTCGGCGGCGAGTTTTAGCACCAGCTTCTGTATTTCAAGCTTGGTGCCGACGTCGATACCTCTTGTGGGTTCGTCGAGGATAAGGTATACGGGGTTCGCAAGAAGCCATCTTGCGAGGATAACTTTCTGCTGATTACCGCCGGAAAGCGATTTTATCGGCGTATCCGGGGAAGCCGTCTTTATTTCCAACAGCTTTATGTACTCGTCGGCATATTTCGCGGCGTCCGCTTTTGATATCGGCCGGAACATTCCGCGCATTACCTGGAGCGCAAGGATTATGTTATCCTTGACGGACAGGTCGCCGATTATACCATCGTGCTTTCTGTCCTCGGGGAGGTAGCTTATGCCTTGCTTCATTGCATCAAGCGGTTTTCTTATCTTTACGGTCTTGCCGTTCATCCTGACTGTGCCGCCGGTTATGCTGTCCGCACCGAATATCGCACGGACGGATTCGCTTCGGCCTGAGCCGAGAAGTCCGGTGAAGCCGTTTACCTCGCCCTTTCTTATTGAGAAGTTGAAAGGCGCTATGCCGGCGCTGCTGACAAGTCCCTCCGCCTCGAATACCGGAGCCTCGCCGTTGGTCTCCTGCTCGACTTCGTGGGGTTTGTCCATGTCGGACAGCTTGTTGAGATCCTTACCGAGCATTTTTGAAACCAGCTCGACTTTCGGAAGATCCGCCGCATTGTACTCGCCCTCAAATTTACCGTCGCGCAGTACCGTTATCTTGTCACAGACTGCGTAAACCTGGTCGAGGAAGTGCGTTACGAATATTATTCCAACGCCGCGGCTCTTGAGGTCGAGCATAAGCCTGAACAGCTTTTCAACTTCCTGCTCGTCCAGGGAGGAAGTCGGCTCGTCCAGGATAAGCACCTTGCAGTCCATATCGACCGCGCGGGCTATCGCTACCATCTGCTGGACCGCGAGGGAGCAGCTTCCAAGCTGCTGATTCGGCCTTGCCGGGATATCAAGCGATTCCAGAAGCTTTCCGGCGTCCGAATACATCTTCTTCCATTTAGTGAAAGCGCCCTTTGATCTGCCGATGTACATGTTTTCGGCGACCGTCAGGTTCGGGCAGAGTGTGATCTCCTGATAAACCGTGCTTATTCCGGCTTTCTGGGCGTCCTGGGTCGATCTGATAACGACAGGCTCAGGATTGCCGGACATATAGATGCTGCCGCCGTCCTTTTCGTATACACCGGTGAGTACTTTTATAAGTGTGGATTTACCAGCGCCGTTCTCACCCATCAGCGCGTGTATTTCGCCCTTGCGCAGTGTGAATTCAACATTCTGGAGCGCTTTCACACCGGGGAATTCCTTACATATGCCCTCTAGCCTGAGAACAACATTTTCATCACGCATTGTCTTTGCCTCCGGTTTGTTAGTTAACGGAACGGTCCGATACAAGGGATATGTTATCCATCATATCGGACCGTTTTCGTTATGGCTGATCAGCTGATTCAGCTAGGCTGTTCAGAACGATCAGATACCGTACTTGTCAACGTCCTCCTGAGTGATAGTGGAGGCGTCGAAGCCCTTCTCGTCCATAATGATGACCTTGTTTGCGGGAGATGTGCCGTTCTCAAGATCCTTGATGATGGAGTCGATGTAGGAAGCCTGGAAAGGATTGCACTGGCCGTCGTAGTTCCAGCTGCCGGAAAGGAGGTTCTCAAGAGCCCACTTGTTGCAGTCGAAGCCCATTACGATAACGTCCTTGCCAACGCCGTGGGAGATGTTAGCCTTGTCGAGGGCTGCAACTGCGCCCTTTGCCATATCGTCGTTCTCGGCGTAGATAACGTTGAAGGAAGTGCCGCTGTCTATGACGGACTGAACGATCTGCTGTGCTGTTTCAGCATTCCAGTCGGCTGTCTGCTGTGTAACGAGTTTCCAGTTTTCATCAGCGGCAACCTTGGTGTCAAGAGCACCCGTTCTGCCGACCTGTGCGGCTGAACCCATTGTGCCTTGAATATGTACTATGTTGTACTTATCGAGTTTCTGGGAAGCCAGCCAGTCAACTGCGGTCTGACCTTCCTTTGCCATATCGGATACGATTGAGGCTTCGTACAGGCTTTCATCGGCATCAATAGTTCTGTCGAACAGGATTACCTTGATTCCCTGAGTCTTAGCATCCTTGAGTACCGAATCCCATCCTGAAGTGCCTGCTGCGGATATAAGCAGGTAGTCAACTTCGGACTGAATGAATGTCTGTGCATAGGCAATCTGCTCGTCATTCTTAAGGCTGTATGCAAAGGAAGCGTCGTAGCCGTTCTCCTTTGTGAATGTAGCCTTCATGTCCTTATCGTTCGCTGTACGATAGCCGGACTCGTTGGGGTCGTTGTTGATTATTCCTACTTTAATGAGGTCTCCGCTTGCAGAACCAGAGCCAGATCCGCTGCTGCCGGAAGTGCTGCTGCCAGAAGTGCCGCTGCCTGAGTTGCAGCCTGCAAATACGCTTGCAGTGAGTGCCAGACTGAGTACCGATGCGAGTATCTTCTTGATTTTCATAGCTTTTTTCCTCCGATAAAAAATGATCGTTGTGGTTTTGTTTTGGAATGTTCAGAACAAATTCCCAGCATATTTGCTACAAATTTTATTTTTGTCTGCATTCCTGTTTGCTGTTCTTATTTTAGCACAAAGGCTCAATAAATGCAATATATAAAATATACATTCTTTTGGGAAAGCTTTTGTGCATATATGACAAATTGTACGTTTCCTGACAAACAAATATGCCGCCGTACAAAAACACCTTGACAAATCAAGCACAAAGTTGTATCATATACGCAGGTGGATTTGTATTCTGCCAGAGTTTGAATTTGTACTTTTTTATAGGAGCGATAATATATGACTAAATATGAAACTGTCGCGCAGGCAATAAAAACTGATATTGAAAACGGCGTATATACCGAGGGTCAGGCGATACCTACCGAGGAGCTGCTCACAGCTCAGTACGACGTCAGCCGCCAGACGATACGAAAGGCGCTGGCGCTCCTGGTAGAAGACGATCTTATAATAAAGCGGCAGGGCAGCGGTTCGGTGGTGCGCCCGAAGCGGCTGAACCCGAGGACCGGAAAGATAGCGGTAGTTGCAACGTACATCAGCGACTACATTTTTCCGAGCCAGCTGCGGGCTGTGGACGAAGTGCTGTCCGAGAACAAGTACACCGCGGTTCTTTCCGCGACCCGCAACCGCGTCTGCAACGAGCGCGCTATTCTCGAAGAAATACTGAAAAATCCCGTTGACGGCATACTGATAGAGGGTACAAAATCCGCAATGCCGAACCCGAATTTCGATTTGTACGAGAAGCTTATAGGCATGGGTATTCCGGTAGTCTTTTTCAACGGATATTACCCGACCCTCAGCGGCACCTATTCCGTCTGCGCGGACAATCAGGCGGGTGGCGCCGAGCTTGTGCGTCACCTCATCGACCGCGGTCACACGAAAATCGCAGGGTATTTCAAGAGCGATGATATCCAGGGTCATCAGCGGTATTCGGGCTTTATTTCGGAGCTGTTCCGCAGCGGTCTGATAATCCCTGACGAGAACGTGTTCTGGTACACCACTGAGACAAAGGAAAAACTCTTCGATGATCCGGAGGAGGTACTAAAGCGCCTCGGTGATAACACGGCAGTCGTATGCTATAACGACGAGGTAGCGTTCGGGCTTGTGAAATGCATACTTTCCAGTGGCAGACGCGTTCCGGAGGACATTGCGGTAGTCAGCTTCGACAACAGCAATCTCAGCCGGATATCCCAGGTGCCGATAACCTCGCTTTCCTATGAGGACAGGAACATCGGAAGGATAGCCGCACAAAAGCTTGTCGATATCCTGAACGGCAGGGAGGTTTCTTCTGAAGTGCTGCCGTGGACTTTTATCCAGAAAGAAAGCTCATAAATATTAAAACAGCGCCGGAATTTCCAGTGCTGTTTTTTATAAATTGATGCAGTTTGTGAAACTGTATCTGACATTAATTTAAGGAAGCATTGATTAAATCGGGTATGCAGATTGCGCAGACAGATTTTTCGTCAGGCGGATGCCGCCCCCAGGATTGTATGAAAATGACGCAGGAATACTTGATGTATTTCAAGAAGTTTTCGTGCAATATAGCGGAAAATATGCAAGCAAGATGCGTACCACCGATTTATTCAGTGCTTCCTTATGTTTTGTTCATGCGACCGCTTACGGTCTGCGTGCAATTACATTATAGCAGATTTTTATTTTTTGTAAAGCATTTTCATGAAATAGTCAGCATTGCTGCGCTTTGTAACTCAAATGTAACCGGAATGTCGGGGACAGTGTAAAAAAATACGAAAAAAGCCCGTTTTTCAATAAAAAAAGCTAAAGTTTTTCAGCAAAAGAGCGATATAACTATTGTAGCGTAATATCATTGTTGCATTTTTTCCGAAGAAAGGGTGATAAAGAATATGGAGATAACCAATTTAACCGCGGGAAGAATAAACGCGTATAAGAAAACCGCCGAAACAGCTCCTCGCAAAAAGGCTCAGGCTCCCGAAAAAACAGTAAACTCCGACAGAATCGAATTCGATTTCGGACGTTATCTCGAGGCGGCAAAGACGGAGGCAGCAGCTTCTGTAACCGCAGACGCCGATAAGGCAAGACTTGCGCAGCTCGCCGAAAAATACAGCGGGGAAAATTGTCCCGCAGACGCGGAGAATATCGCAGACGCGATTTTTGCCTGAATTTTTTAAGGAGGTTCGGAAATGACGGTTCAGACAGTTAAGGCAGTAATTGCCAATATGGAAAAATTAAATCAGCATCTCGAAACGCTCGAAGCCTTCATTTCCGCAAAGAAGGCAAAGGTAATCGCAGACGACCTTGTATGGCTTCTCGATTCCCTGACGGAGGAGCAGTGGCTCGTCGCCGAGGGAAACGATATTGAAGCTAAGCGGCTCCAGATTTTTGAAGAACTGGGGCTGAGCGGAAAAAAGGCAAAGCAGCTTATCGAGGAAAGTCCCGAAGAATTTCGGGCAAAACTCACGCTCGAATGTACAAACGCAGAAAAACATATCGACAGGATAAAGCAGCTCAATATTGATATTACGGAAATTATCGAACGTAAGCTTTCTATTCAGGAGAAAGCGGTAAAAGCTCCCCCGTCGTCTATGGAAACATACACGGGAAAGGGCGTAAAGGTAAGAACACACAACACCTCGGGAGGATTTTTCGGCGAGGTCTGAAATTGGAAAGGATTGATTGAAAATGCGTTCTTCGTTTCTGGGACTTGAAGTGTCCAAGCGCACCATACAGCTTGCACAGAAAACGCTTGATATAACTGGCGGAAACCTCTCGAACGTACATACCGAGGGATATACAAGACAGCGTATCGACGTCGGCTCAATGTACCTTAATAAATATTCAAACTGGCAGTCGAGAACTTCGCGTATGTACCTCGCGGGACAGGGCGCAACGGCTTTCGGCGTAAATCAAGTGCGCGATTCATATATCGATAAGCGCTACCGCGAATCGACCTGCTTCGTTGCCGAACACAGCACGGCGGCGGACATCATGAAAGAAGTCGAAACCGTACTCGATAATATCGACAACACGGGTCTTACAGCGAGAATAGACACCTTAAAGGACGCACTTTCAAAGTACGCGGAACAGCCCGACAGCGACGAGCTTGCAAGTATCGTCCGCAACGAAGCGTATAACATCACAAACCTGCTCCATTCCTATCAGGTCGAACTTCAGAACCTCAAGGAATCGAACATCGAATCTCTCCAGACCACTATGGAAAGCACAAACACCACGATAAAGAGTATCGTGGACATGAATAAAAAGATCGTCAAGGAATACGCCGTTATGGCGACAGGTAAGCTCAGCGAGGGCGAATCGGTAACAGGCTCTTACGGACCGAACGAAATGCTCGACACGAGAAATATGCTACTTGACGAGCTTTCCTACATGGGAAATATAACAGTTTACGACAATCCCGACGGCTCCGTTCGCGTACTTATGAACGGCGTTGAAATAATAAACGGCGAAAAGTATGAACAGCTTTATATGAAAGGCAGCACAAAGAACATTGACAGTGAGGATTACACTTCCGAACTGCTGCGCGACTACGCAGCCTATGACGCAGCCGTTCTGCGCTGGACTTCGGGCGACGACGCAACGTTTAAATCCGGCGAAATAAAGGCGTATGTTGACGCGCTAAACGGAAACGGCGTGTACAAATCGGGCTATCAGAACGACTCCTACGGTATTCCTTATTATGAATCGACGATCGACGCGTTCGCGAACGATTTCGCCAACATGATGAACTACATCAACGGCGCGGTAGATGAAAACGGAAAAATAATCGACCCGAACCGCCTTATGTTCTGCACAAAGTCCTGCAACGAGGGGCTTCTCGAATACGAGGACGAGAACATGACCGCCAGCAACATCAGAATCGCTAATTCGTGGATGGACGACGCGACCATGATAGGTCAGGTTCAGGACAAAACGACGGGCGAATGGCTCAGCGTTTGGTACGCAACTTATGCCCCCATTGTAAGCAACCTTGCGATCCCGATCCTAACGATTTATATCGTTTGGGCATTCAGAAAGTACCTGCCGGATCGCAATTTTATAAGCCAGTAGGTTGTCCTCAATGCCACGGTTCC
>USOZ01000040.1 GCA_900556525.1 uncultured Oscillospiraceae bacterium
GTCTGCTCCTCTATGTCCTCGGCGAAGTTGCTGTCGGTGTCACCGGATATTATCTTGCTGTAGCTGGAAGCTCTGAAGAACTCACAGGAAACAAGATATCCGATGCCGACGGCAACGAGCAGCACGGCGATGATGATGCCGGGCACTATCGCTCTGCGCTTGACATAGGGCACATATTCGGGCTTGCCGAAAACATTCGAGAACAGGGCGTTGAACACCACATAGGATGCAACGATCGCGCCGAGATAGATGTAAAGGTCATATGATTTGAAGTTGAGGGCGGGGAGCATAAAATAGAAGAGTATGCCTGCAAAGACCGCGGAGCAAAGCAGGCTGAGCACTATCTTGAGCGCGGCCTTCTCCGGCGGGATGACTACATCCTTCTTCCTGCCTCCGTCTTTCTTCGAGAAATCGACTTTAATGGGATCCATTAGTTCATCTCCTTATACGTGTTATGATACAGTATAACCTATTTTATAAATTATTACAAGTGTTTTTTGTTAATATTAGCGTTTGACTTTGCGAGCGCAAACATGGTATTATGACAATATAATTTGATTTTCGTTCGGTTATCCGGCGGAGAAAGAGGTGCGGCTATGTTTTCGGATTATCTTGACACTATCGCTTTCGTCTCAAAATACGACCCGCAGGTCGGCGAGGCTATGGAGGCGGAATTAAAGCGTCAGCGCAGGAATCTGGAGCTTATCGCTTCGGAGAATATCGTCTCGCCCGCCGTCATGGCGGCAATGGGCAGCGTGCTGACCAACAAATACGCCGAGGGTTATCCCGGCAAGCGTTATTACGGCGGATGCGAATGTGTTGACGTTGTGGAAAATATCGCAATCGAACGCGCAAAGAAGCTGTTTGGTTGCAATTTCGTGAATGTTCAGCCTCATTCGGGCGCACAGGCTAACACCGCTGTTTATTTTGCACTCCTCAATCCGGGCGACACGGTTCTCGGAATGAGTCTGGCTCACGGCGGTCATCTCACACACGGCTCTCCCGTAAACATTTCGGGAAAGTACTTTAACTTCATTCCTTACGGACTGAGCGACGAAACGGGAATGATCGACTATGACGAGGTCAAGAAGCTCGCCGAGGAAAACAAGCCGAAGATGATCGTTGCGGGTGCAAGCGCATATCCGAGAAAGATCGATTTTGAAAAGCTTTCCGAAATCGCAAATAGCGTCGGCGCATATCTTATGGTCGATATGGCACATATTGCGGGTCTTGTTGCGGCAGGTGAGCATCTTTCGCCTGTTCCTTATGCTGATATTGTTACAACAACTACGCATAAGACTCTTCGTGGTCCCCGCGGCGGTATGATTATGACCAATGATGAAGAACTTGCGAAGAAGATAAACAAGGCTGTATTCCCCGGAACACAGGGCGGTCCGCTTATGCACGTTATCGCAGGAAAGGCTGTCTGCTTTGCTGAGGCACTTAAACCCGAATTTAAGGCGTATGGTAAACAGATAGTAAAGAATGCTGCTGTTCTGGCTGATTCGCTGCTTGAAAAGGGCTTCAATCTCGTTTCGGGCGGTACTGATAATCACCTTATGCTGGTTGATTTACAGCCGTTCAATATCACGGGAAAAGAGCTTGAAAAAAAACTCGATGAAGTTTACATTACTGTAAACAAGAATGCAATACCAAACGATCCGCAGAGTCCGTTTATTACAAGCGGCGTTCGTATTGGTACGCCTGCAGTTACAACAAGAGGACTTGTTGAGGACGATATGAAGGTGATTGCGGACTGCATTTACCTTGCGGCGAAGGACTTTGACAATTCAAAAGACAAAATCAGGGAAGCTGTTACGGAAATTTGCAAAAAATATCCTTTATACGAGTAAAATATCAATTCAAAAGGAGTACATGGAATGACAAAAGCAAGTGAGGTTGTCATAAACACACAGGACGCAGTAGCACCTCTTGGTGTAATTGCAATGGACGGAGCAAAAGAGCTTGGCGAAAAAATCAACAATTATCTTGTTGAATGGTCGCAGAACAGCGGAATGAACGTTGATTCGTACCTGATCGAAACCGAATGCCCTCGTTTTTCATCGGGCGACGGCAAGGGTCTTATCAAGAAGTCCATTCGCGGCGACGATATTTATATTATTGTAGATGTCGGAAATTATAGCTGCACTTATAAGATGTTCGGCAAGGAGAACGCAATGTCTCCCGACGATCATTTTCAGGATCTAAAGCGACTCATTCAGGCGATGAGCGGTAAGGCTCACCGTATAAACGTTATCATGCCTATTCTTTACGGCGGTCGTCAGCACAGAAGAAATTACCGCGAGTCGCTCGACTGCGCAGTTGCTCTTCAGGAGCTTCAGGCAATGTCCGTAGAAAATGTTATCTGCTTTGATGCGCATGACGCAAGAGTATGCAATGCTATCCCGCTTATGGGATTTGATAACGTAATGCCATCCTATCAGGTTCTTAAAACAATGTTCAGAAATGTAAAAGACCTGAACATTACGCCTAAAACGTTTATGGTAGTCAGCCCTGATGAAGGCGCAATGCATCGTAATATGTACTATGCGTCCGTACTTGGCGTTGACCTCGGTATGTTCTATAAGCGCCGCGATTACTCCAGAATTATAAACGGCAGAAACCCCATTGTCGCTCATGAATATCTCGGAAATTCTGTTGAGGGAAAAGACGTTTTCATCTCCGACGACATTATTTCTTCGGGCGATTCTATGCTCGATATTGCATATGAGCTTAAAAAGCGCAAAGCAAAGCGAATTATTGCATACGCAACTTACCCGATTTTCACAAATGGTCTTGCAAAGTTTGATGAAGCGTATGAAAATGGAATTATTGACTATGTTCTCGGCACAAACCTTACATACAGAACTCCCGATCTGCTGAAGCGCGAGTGGTTCTATGAAGTAGACATTTCCAAGTACATTGCTTACCTTGTTGTTGCTCTTAATCACGATATTTCAACCAGTAAGGTGATTGATCCTCACAGCAAAATTGACGCTCTTCTTGCAAAGTATAATGTAAAAGGCGCGCTGAAAAACTGATTGTTCATATTTAGGTAAATATGAACAAATAACGTAAACAGCATAAAAACCGCACTGCTTGATAACAAGTGTGCGGTTTTGCTGTATATGAAAGGACTGATATTATGCCGTTAGCGGACGGGATTCGTCCAACCTCGCTTGATGATGTTGTTGGTCAGAAGCATATTCTTGGGCAGGGAAAGCCGCTCCGAAAAATAATTGAGGGCGGAAAAATCCCAAACATGATTTTTTACGGACCGTCAGGCGTAGGAAAAACCACGGTTGCAAATATTATCGCCGACCGCACTGAAATGAAGCTGCATAAGCTGAACGGAACGAATTGTTCCACGGCGGATATTAAAGAAGTTATCTCTGAAAGGGGCAATTTCGGATTTGGCAGCGGGGTTTTACTTTATCTTGACGAGATTCAGTACCTCAATAAACGTCAGCAGCAAAGCCTGCTTGAATATATTGAGAACGGCGACATAACGCTGATTGCTTCAACAACGGAAAACCCGTATTTTTACATATACAACGCGATTTTATCGCGCTCTACCGTGTTTGAGTTCAAGCCTGTTTCAAAAAAAGATATAATTCCAGCTATTGAGCGTGCGTTCAGAATTGGCGAGGATACCACAAATATTCATTATGAAATTGCGGAGGGCGTAAAAGAGTATATCGCGCTCGGCTGCGGCGGCGACGTCAGAAAAGCCATAAACACCGTTGAGCTATGTATGCTTTCTGCTGATAATGGCGCTGTAAGTCTTGAACTTGCCCGTGAACTTACGCAAAAAAGTTCAATGAAATACGACCGCGGGGGAGACCAGCATTACGACATACTCTCTGCATTTCAGAAGTCGATACGCGGATCCGATGAAAATGCAGCTCTGCATTATCTCGCGCGTCTTATTGTGGCGGAAGATTTGCCGTCGATATGCAGACGACTGCTTGTTATTGCCTCGGAAGATGTTGGTTTGGCATTTCCGAACGCAGTTCCGATAGTTAAAGCGTGCGTTGACAGCGCCTTACAGCTTGGATTTCCCGAAGCGCGAATACCTTTGGCGGAAGCAGTTATCCTGCTCGCGACTTCGCCTAAGTCAAACAGCGCTTATCTCGCAATAAATAAGGCGATAGAAGATGTCGAAAGGGGAAAAACAGGCGATTTTCCGCGTCATCTTCAGAATGTTCATTATGACGGCGAAGGTGCGGCTGTAAAAGGACAGCACTATCTTTATCCGCACGATTATCCGAATCACTACGTCAATCAGCAATACTTGCCTGATGAGATCAAAGACAGGGTTTATTATGAATTTGGAGATAATAAGCTGGAGCAGGCGGCTGCCGAATATCGCAGGCGTATCAAAAACTCATAGCGGCTGAGAAAAATCGGTTCGTATCATTTTTTCGCTTATCGGTGTTGAGTATACCCAACTGTCGATGTGTCCGGATTTTTCGGAATAACAAAAGGGAAGCGGTTCCTGCGTATCTCTTGGCGGGAATTTATCAACAATTATGAGCTTTATTTTCATTTTCTCGGGAATGATTGCTTTGACATACACGCTTACGATATTTCCTGCGAAAACGCCGTCTTTAAGCTCAGCAAGTCCGGCAAGGTTAGGGGAAAGCTCGACAAATATTCCGTAACTTTCAACCGAGCGGACTATTCCCGTGACAGTTTCACCGACAGAAAACTTTTCTGCATTTTCAGCCCACGAACCAAGCAACTCTTTATGCGAAAGTGTGATTTTGCCATTGTCAATGCTTTTAATCACGCCTTTTATATCCTGACCGACATAGAATCTGTCCTTTGGGTGCGCAATTCGAGAAATCGAAATCATATCTATAGGAATAAGCGACGGAATACCGCAGCCGATGTCAACAAACGCACCAAATTGCTCCATGTGAGTTATTTTTGCAGGAACAATATCACCGCAGCGAAACTTATTTATATAATTTTCAAAACATTCGGCTTGAGCTGCGCGTCGCGAAAGGACAATACTTTCGCCGACATTTATTACTTTAAAGCATATAGGCTTATTTACACGGGAAATTAGCGCAATATCGCGTGTAGTACCGTCGGATATTCCTGTTGCGCCCTCCTCGCGCGGTATAATTCCGCGCGCAAAACCGAAATCGACAATCAGGTTGTGCATACTGTCGCAAATCATGCACACAGCCTCGACTACCGCATTTTGCCGCATTGCGTCTTCAAGACCATCGCGGGAGCTTATATAACGCTGATTTGTTGGAGTATGTAATAATGCGCCTTCCGGCAGGTATTCGGTCATTTGTCTGTACCAATCCTTTCCTTTTTCGATACTTTTTGTTCAGACGAAAACTTTTCTTTAAATAGTATGAACAGGCAGGGAAGGATATGACTTTCGCATATAAAATAAACGAAAATCCCGATTGACATTTGCCAATCGGGATTTATTTTTAAATTTTGTTCACATTACTTGATGACACGAACACTTATTACGCCTTCAATAGCGTTCATTTTATCGGCAACACCGTCGGAATTGCCCTTAATGTCGAGAACTGTATAAGCCATATCCTTCTTGGATTTGCTTATCATGTTTTCGATATTAACGCCTGCGTCAGCAGCAATAGCGGTAACCTTGGAAATAAGGCCTTCAATGTTCTTATGGATAATGCAAATCTTTGCGTCGCCTGTCTTGGCAACCTGAATGTTAGGAAGATTTACACTGTTGATAATGTCGCCGTCTTCAAGGTAAGCCTTGATTTCGTTTACAGCCATAACTGCGCAATTGTCTTCACTTTCGGGAGTAGAAGCGCCGAGGTGAGGAATTGCAACTACACCCTCAACGCCGATAATGTCGTCTGTCGCAAAGTCTGTAACGTAAGCAGCCATACCGCCGTTTGCAAGTGCGTCAATAATAGCCTTACTGTCAACGAGGTCGGCTCTTGCAAAGTTGAGGATGCGTACGCTCTTCTTCATCATTGCAATCGTTTCTGCGTTTATCATGCCCTTGGTTTCGGGTGTAGCAGGAGCGTGAAGAGTGATATAATCGCAGTTTTCAAAGATTTCCTTGTTGCTCTTTACATAGTGAATGCCCGCAGAAAGACGGAGCGCACCGTCAACAGAAAGGAACGGGTCTGCGCCGTAAACTTCCATACCGAGTGCGGCAGCAGCGTTCGCTACAAGTGCGCCGATAGCTCCAAGACCGATAACGCCGAGCTTCTTACCCTTGATTTCGGGACCTGCAAACTGGCTCTTGCCTTTTTCAACAAGCTTGCCGACTTCGTCACCCTTGCCCTTTAATGTCTTTATCCATTCGGTAGCGGGAACGATCTTTCTGCTCGAAAGGAATAATCCTGCGAGGACAAGTTCCTTAACCGCATTTGCGTTTGCACCGGGGGTGTTGAAAACAACGATGCCTTTTTCAGAGCACTTGTCAATCGGAATATTGTTTACACCTGCGCCGGCTCTTGCGATTGCGAGCAGATTGTCGCCAAGTTCCATTTCGTGCATTGACGCAGATCTTACGAGAATCGCGTCGGGATTAGCCATATCTTCGCTGAAAGCGTATGCAGCCTTGTCAAAAAGGTCTGTTCCGCAGGCAGCAATTTTATTGAGTGTCAATACGTTGTACATTGCCGTTTCTCCTTTTTATGTAGATAATCAGCCGTTTTCAGCTTCAAACTTCTTCATGAATTCAACCAGCTTTTCAACGCCCTCGATAGGCATAGCGTTGTAAATGGAAGCTCTCATGCCGCCAACCGTGCGGTGACCCTTGAGGTTTTCAAAGCCTGCTGCCTTGGATTCCTTGATGAACTTTGCGTCGAGTTCTTCGTTGCCTGTAACAAAAGGAACGTTCATGAGAGAGCGATCCTCGGGTCTTACAGTACCCTTGAACAGCTTGCTCTGATCGAGGAAATCGTAAAGAATCTTAGCCTTCTTTTCATTGTGAGCCTTCATAGCCTCTAAGCCGCCCATCTTCTTGATCCACTTGAACACTTTTCCGCAAATGTAGATACCATAGCAGGGAGGAGTGTTGTAAAGAGAATCAGCGTCAGCCTGAGTCTTCCACTTGAGCATTGTGGGAGTTCCGGGGAGAACGTCGTCTGTGATGAGATCTTCGCGGATAATTGCGATAACAACGCCGGCAGGACCAATATTCTTCTGAACGCCGCCGTAGATTACGCCATACTTTGTAACGTCAACAGGTTCGGATAGGAAGCATGAAGAAACGTCGGCAACGAGGGTCTTACCCTTTGTGTTCGGGAGCGTCTTGAACTTAGTGCCGTAGATCGTGTTATTTTCGCAAATGTAAACATAGTCTGCGTCCTCGGGAATATCGAGGTCTGAGCAGTCGGGGATATAGGAGAAGGTCTTGTCTGCGGAAGAAGCTACCGCGATAGCTTCGCCGTAAATCTGAGCTTCCTGATACGCTTTCTTAGCCCACTGACCTGTGATGATATAAGCCGCTTTCTTGTTCTTCATCATGTTCATAGGAACTTCTGCAAAGAACTGTGAAGCGCCGCCCTGAAGGAAGAGAACCTTATAGTTGTCGGGAATGTTCATCAGTTCTCTGATGTCCTTTTCCGCTTCCTTAATGATAGCGTCATAAGCCTTTGAACGATGTGACATTTCCATTACGGACATACCGGTTCCTCTGTAATCGAGCATTTCATCTGCCGCTTCCTTGAGAACCTCCTCAGGTAAAACAGCGGGACCTGCGCTGAAGTTGTAAACTCTCATGATAGACCTCCTAAAGATGTTGTGTAAAATTTCTGTGTGCCGTAAAACAGAACAGTATACATTAAATATTATAGAATATTAACGGACTAAAGTCAATAGGGAAATTAAAATTTTGTCAAATTTTACAAAGTGCAATTTCAGGAGACCTTAATTCTTTTTATTCTTTCCTTGGTTACAGTTTCTTCATTTTCCGCGCGTCCGCATCTGGGGCAGCGGTCGCCGATTATTCCGGTATAGCAGCATACAGGGTCGCGGTCAACGGGATGATTTATCGAACCGTAGCCTATGCCTTCTTCTTTCATGCAGCGGATAACCTGTTCAAAAGCGTCAAGATTGTTCACAGGGTCGCCGTCAAGCTCGACATAGCTGATATGACCCGCATTTGTAAGCGCATGGTAGGGCGCTTCGAGGTGAATTTTCTGATATGCCGAGATGTGGTAATAAACGGGAACATGGAAAGAGTTGGTATAATAATCACGGTCGGTAACGCCCTTTATTTCGCCAAAAAGCTTCTTGTCAATGCGAACAAAGCGTCCCGAAAGTCCCTCTGCGGGAGTTGCGAGAAGAGAGAAGTTAAGTCCTGTTTTTTCGGTTTCCTCATCAAGTCTTGCTCTCATTCTTCCGATTATTTTAAGTCCAAGCTCCTGTGCCTGCTCACTTTCGCCGTGATGTACGCCGATAAGCGCTTTAAGGCACTCCGCAAGACCGATAAATCCCATAGAAAGCGTACCGTGCTTCAAAATTTCACCAACGCAGTCATCGGGGCCGAGTTTATCGGAGTCAATCCAGATACCCTGACCCATGAGGAACGGGTAATTCTTGACTTTTTTCTGCGCCTGGATTTTGTAGCGGTACATGAGCTGGTCAATGACGAGGTTCATTATGTCCTCGAGCATTTCAAAGAACTTGACAATATCGCCGCCCGCCTTGATTCCGAGGCGGGGCAGATTTACAGAGGTGAAGCTAAGATTTCCTCTGCCTGTTACAATTTCCCTCGATTTATCATATGCATTACCGATAACGCGTGTGCGGCAGCCCATATAAGCGATTTCGGTATTGTAGTCGCCTTCCTTGTAGTAGGGAAGATTGAACGGCGCGTCTATAAACGAGAAATTAGGGAAGAGGCGCTTTGCGGAAACGCGGCAGGCGAGACGGAAAAGGTGATAGTTAGGTTCGCCGGGATTGTAATTTATGCCGTCCTTAACCTTGAAAATATGGATAGGGAAAATAGGTGTTTCGCCGTTTCCAAGACCTTTTTCCGTTGCAAGCAGAACGTTTTCGATAACCATTTGTCCCTCGGGAGAGGTGTCCGTTCCGTAGTTTATTGAGGAGAAAGGAATTTGTGCACCCGCGCGGCTGTTCATAGTGTTCAGATTATGAACAAGAGCTTCCATTGCTTGATATGTAGCGCGGTTCGCTTCCTTTTTAGTGAGCTTGAGCGTGAAATTCTGAACAGTATCGGCGATTTCTTCGCTTCCGGTAATGTTCACAAGTTCCTTATGTTCAAGTTCGGCGAAGCCATTGTCGTTTGCAAGCACGGGAACAAGACCGTTTTCTTCCTTGATTTTCTTCATGTATGCCTTTACATTTTCTTCAACGGCAAGGTCGTTATCGTTTGAAGTTTCAAGCATTATTGCACGGACAATATTCTTCATATAAAGCTGCTCGTAAGACTTTCTTACGCCGTCAGCCATTGCATAGTCGAAGTTCGGAATCGACTGACCGCCGTGCTGGTCGTTCTGGTTGGACTGGATAGCAATGCAGGCGAGGGCAGAGTAGCTGGCGATATTGTTCGGTTCACGCAGATAGCCGTGACCTGTCGAGAAGCCGTTTTTGAACAATTTTTTTATGTCGATCTGGCAGCAGGTCGTGGTAAGGGTAAGGAAATCCAGATCATGGATATGAATATCGCCGTCGATATGCGCTTTTGAATGAAGCGGGTCGAGAACGTACATTTCATTGAACTGCTTCGCACCCTCGGAACCGTACTTTAACATGGTTCCCATTGCTGTATCGCCGTCAATATTTGCGTTTTCGCGCTTTATATCGCAGTCTCTTGCCGATTTAAAGGTAAGATCCTCATACGTTTTCATCAGCGTTGTGTTCATTTCGCGGATTCTTGTGCGATTTGCTCTGTAAAGAATAAACGCCTTTGCAGTCTTTGCATGGCCGTTTTCGACAAGCACCTTTTCAACGGTATCCTGCACGTCCTCTACGCTCGGGATTTTGCCTGATTTTGTAGCCTTTTCGTCAAGAATGCGGCAAACCTCTTCCGCGAGTGCAAGTGCGGAGTTAAAGTCCTTTCCACCTACTGCGGAAGCCGCTTTGTATATCGCGTCTGCGATTTTCTGAACATTAAACGGAACCTGCCGTCCGTCGCGCTTCTGAATTTTTGTGATCATACCGAACTCCTCTTTCTGGATTTATTTTTGCATCGTTACCACAATATCTTGTGGTAACAGTTATAAACGTGTGCAAGATATATTATATTGCAGTATTTGATATTTGTCAATATGAACAGGAGATTTTTTACCAAAAAATAAATTTGCATATATTTGACTGATATGCACAAAAAATAAAAAAGCAGGCGAATCGAAAGGATTCGTCTGCCTTTAAAAGCTGTATGAACTTATGCGGAAGCATTAGCCTTCTTTGCAAGTCTGGACTTTAATCTTGCAGCCTTATTCTTATGGATTAAGCCCTTGCCTGCTGCTTTGTCCAGCTTTACGGAAGCAACCTTGATGGTTTCAGCGGTAGCTTCTTCTGCTCTTGCCTTCTTGATTACTGTTCTTAATTCGGTCTTGGCAGCCTTGTTGCGATCATTTCTGGTCTTAGCAACAAGAACTCTTTTCTTTGCAGATTTAATGTTCGGCACTGTTTTGCACCTCCTTAATCAAAAGTATGTATAAAATTACATTTTTTCAGTACGATATATTATAACACAGATTTTTGAAAAATGCAATACTTTTTTATTTTTTTTAGAAATTAGGCGGAAATGATGAAAAGAAGCGATTTAATTTGCGAAAATGGTGTAATAAATGACAAAAAGCAAGGCTTTTTTGTTCATGATTTTGAACTATACGGAACAAAGTGTACCGAAATTGAACTTGATGAAATTGGCGGAAAAGCATTGAAAAAAACAGCAGGGAAGTATTTTACCGTTTATTCCGACGGTGCTGACTGCGTATCATGCCTTACTGAACTTCTGAAAAGACTTATCCCCGACGGACACGCTCTTGTTGCGGGGCTCGGAAATGAACGCGTATGCTCTGACAGCCTAGGTGTAAAGGCTCTGAGATACATTCCAGCGACCGCTCATCTTGCCGTACATGACGACTTCCGAGCGCTCGGAATGCGGCGGGTAACGGTAGTGGAAACGGGG
>USOZ01000041.1 GCA_900556525.1 uncultured Oscillospiraceae bacterium
GATGATGGAGCCTGTCGCTTTTGAGGACGTTGAAATAAAGATGTCCGACGCTTCAAATAAGCCTTGGGCAGCAAACGGTCACGGCAACAAGAGAGAACATAACATTATCAACTCCCTCTTAGGGAGCGAATACGAGCGCGTGGAAGTCGCCGTGACCGAGCGCGTGGGTGACCTGCCAGTAGTCCGCCTGAGAAGGCTGAATACCGCCGAGTCCCGGACCGCCGCGCTGAACGTTTATAATTACGCAGGGGAGGTCAGCACCCGCTATGTAGGAAATACCCTCTGTTTTAAGGGAAATTCCGGGAGAGGAGGAAGAAGTCATGCAGCGGATACCCGAGCCTGCGCAGCCGTAGATCATGTTGATCGCGGCAACTTCGCTTTCCGCCTGTAAAAATGTTCCGCCGACCTTGGGCATACGCTTTGAGAGGTATGCGGCGATTTCGGTCTGAGGAGTTATCGGGTAGCCGAAGAAACACTTGCAGCCCGCTCTTAAAGCGGCTTCCGCTAGAGCCTCGTTACCTTTCATCAAGCTTTTTTCTGCCATTACTTCTCACCTCCCGAAACGGTTATTGCGCAATCGGGACACATCATAGCGCACAGCGCACAGCCGATACAAGCGGCGTCGTCAATGCACGCGGCAGTGTAGTAGCCCTTTTTGTTCAGCTTTTCCTGCTGAATTGCGACGATTTTCTTGGGACAGGCTGTAACGCACAGTCCGCAGCCCTTACAGCGGTCGAATTCGACCGTCATTTTTGCCATAAGACCATTCCTTTCTTTTATAACTCATTATTCGTAACAATGCGGATCAGAAGTGATGATTAAATCGGATATGCAGATTACGCAGACTGAAAAATATGCAAGTAAGGTGCGTGCCGCGATTTATTCAGCGCTTCCCAAGTATGGCTGATATACGGCGCCCCTATGCGTTGCAGACGGCAAAGAGCGACAAAGCGCCGCACAGCAAGACAGGCTGAATGCCTGCGGAAAGGACGGAATTTATGTCAAACAGATTATTTCAGGGTGTTGTTCATCAGATGCGCGACACGATAGGCCGCGTTATCGGCGTAATCGACGAGAACGCAACTATAGTTGCGTGCAGCGAGCTTTCGAGAATAGGCAGCAGCAGTGACTTCTTCTCTATCGAGCTTGGCGATTCGCACGATATTTTTATCCGCGACGGCTATACCTATAAACCCTTCGGCGTTCATGTAAAGCCCGACTATGCCGTTTTCGTTGAGGGAACCGACGAAATTGCGGGCAAGTACGCTTCTATCCTCGCGATCTCGCTTTCGAGCATAAAGCAGTATTACGACGAAAAGTACGACAGAAACAACTTCATAAAGAATATCATTCTCGATAACGTTCTGCCCGGCGATATAAGCATAAAGTCCCGCGAACTTCATTTTAACGCCGACATCAGCCGCGTAGTATTCCTTATAAATATCGTTTCAACAAACGACGTTTCCGCTTACGACGTTATCCAGAACCTCTTCCCCGACAAGAACAAGGACTTTGTATTCAATATCACCGAGTCTGACATTGTTCTCGTTAAGGAGATCAAGAACAACATTGACGTAAAGGACCTCGAAAAGCTCGCGCGTTCAATTTCCGACACGCTTCAGACCGAGTTCTTTACCCGCGTGAACGTCGGGATCGGCACACCCGTTATGGGCGTAAAGGATCTCGCGCGCTCGTTTAAGGAAGCTCAGATCGCTATTGAAGTCGGAAAGGTATTCGACACCGAAAAGAATATCGTAAGCTATGATAACCTCGGTATCGCGCGCCTTATCTATCATCTCCCGACAACTCTCTGCGAGACTTTCTTAAAGGAAGTGTTCAAGAAAGGCTCTATCGACTCTCTCGACCACGAAACATTGTTCACTATCCAGCGCTTCTTCGAGAACAACCTGAACGTTTCGGAAACTTCGAGAAAGCTGTTCGTACACAGAAACACGCTCGTTTACAGACTTGACAAGATCAAGAAGCTGACGGGTCTTGACCTGAGAGAATTCGACCACGCGATAATCTTCAAGATCGCGCTCATGGTAAGAAAATACCTCTCCGCAGATCCGGTAAAATTCTGATTTTTTCGCTGTGCGGGGAAGAATGTCCCGCGCGGAAAATTTGTCGTATTTTTGCATTTTGTGCAATTTTACGGCGGTTTGAATTGTTATTGTTTATGGCAGCGCTGTCCGTAGCGGGCGGTGCTGCCGCGATATGTCGGAATGTGCCGGCTTCACATACATTTATATACAGGTGATAAAATGGTAGAATTGAAAAACGTTGACGTACATTACAGCGACGGGGTAAAGGGCGGTATCGACGCTCTGAACGACGTAAACCTGCGCATAAACGACGGCGAATTCGTCTTTATCGTCGGAAGCAGCGGCGCGGGCAAAAGTACGCTTTTAAAGCTGCTGACCCGCGAAATTCAGCCCACGAACGGACGCGTATTCGTAAACGGATATAACCTCGCGAAGCTGCGCAACCGAAAGCTCCCGTATTTCCGCCGTTCGCTCGGAATGATTTTCCAGGATTTCCGTCTTATTCCGACGCTTACGGTATATGAAAACGTGGCGTTCGTGCTGCGCGTCATTGATAAATCAAAGCGCTACATACGCCAGAGAGTTCCTTATGTGCTTAACCTCGTAAAGCTCGGGGACAAGGCGAAATGCTATCCCGGACAGCTTTCCGGCGGCGAGCAGCAGCGTGTCGCGACAGGATAACGCTTACGTCGTTTATGCGCAGGTTTACGTCGTTCAGAGCGTTTGCCTGCGGCCCGAAGATAATCATTGCCGACGAGCCTACGGGAAATATCGACCCTGAGCTTTCGTATGAGATCGTAGAGCTGCTCAAGGACATAAACGAGTGCGGAACTACGGTCATCATGGTCACGCATGAACACGACCTTGTAAAATATTTCGGCGGAAGAATCATCAACCTCAAGGACGGCACAATCGTCTTCGATGATTTTATTGAAGGAGGCGATTGATATGAGAATGAGCAATTTCAGCTATCTTGTAAAGCGCGGCATAGGCTCCGTTTTCAAGAATGCTATGATGTCCGTGGCGAGCTTCTGCGTGCTTCTCGTGAGCCTGCTCATGGTCGGGCTTTCATGTCTTGTCGCGCTCGACATAAGCGTTATCCTGTCAAATATCGAGAACAAAAACGAAATTGACGTATACGTTTACGGCGACGTTGACCAGTCGGTCATAACTCACATAACCGACGCGATAAACGCTAACCCGAATACGGCGAACGTTGTGTTCTATTCAAAGGACGAGGCTTGGGCGGACGAACAGGCGAAGCGTCCCGATTACGCCGAGCTTTTTGAATATCTCCCCGAAAACCCCATGCCGCATACGTTCCGCGTTACGGTTCAGGACATTTCGATGATCTCGCAGACTGCGGACGAATTTGAAACAATAGAGGGCGTTGAAAAGGTAAGTGCGCCGTATGATTTTGCTTCCGCGCTTGTAAATATTCGCTCAACGCTTACGTTTATAGCTATCGCGCTTCTCGCGGTAATGATCGTTACGAGCGTTATCATTATCTATAATGCGATAAGAAGCAGCGTTTTCGCGCGGCAGAAAGAGCTTAATATAATGAAAGTTGTCGGCGCGACAAACTCCTTCGTCAAGATTCCGTTCTTTATCGAAGGAATGTTCATAGGCATTGTGGCGGGCGTTGTTTCGTGGCTTATAACAAAGGTAACATACGAAGCCATTCTCGGACTTTTCGAGGAAAATATCACGATATGGCAGATTTTCGGAATGGTGAACGTTATTTCCTTTGACAACGTAACATGGATAGTTCTCGCGGCGAACTGCGTGCTCGGAGCGCTGCTCGGCGCAGTCGGAACGGTCATAAGCACTGCAAAGTATCTCAAGGTTTAAGGTGATTGTTTTGAAATTCAGAAATAAGTTAAAAATTTTACGTTCGACAGCTTTCACGGCAGTTTTCTGCCTTGCCTGTGGTATAATAGGTACTGTTGACCCCGGTTCGGTCGTTTATGCGACGACTACGGAGGAGCTTGAACAGAAAATAAAGGATAACGAGGCGAAAATTGCCGAGCTTGACGACAAGATCGCGGCAACAGAGGGAAATATCGCGGACAGCGAGGCGCTTCAGGGATATTACTTCGATAAGCTCACCGCACAGCAGGACCAGATAAATCTGCTCAATAACAAGCTCTACGCAAAGGAAGAAGAAATTGCGCAGAAAGAGACCGAGATAAAGAGCGTCGAAACGGAGATAGCCGATACCGAACAGCGTATCGCGGACAAGACTGCCGAGATCGAAAAGCTCGACGCGCAAAACCGCGAAAATATCTATAAGTTCGGTCAGATAATCCGCACGATGTACATAAACGACAGTGAGGACGTTCTTTCGGTTATCGCGGGTTCGTCGGATTTTTACGACATTTTCGTGCGCACCGAGGTAATGAAGAGCGTCGGCGACCAGAATATGCAGTTCATGAACGACCTGCTCGACAATATCCATAAGCTCGAGGATGACCAGCTTCAGCTTGAAAAGGATAAGGCGCAGCTTCAGGACGATAAAGCGCAGCTCGAGATCGATAAAGAGCAGCTAAAGGCGGAATGGACGGCGCTTGACGAGGAAAAAAATTACACAAATCAGCTTATAACGTCTTACACGAGCGAGTATAATACATATACGAGCCAGATAGCGAACTATGAGTACCTTAAATCGACTTACGCCGAGGAAAAGCGGGTAAGCGCGGCGGAGATCGAAGCGTATCAGAAAGAGATCGACGAGATAATCCGACAGGCGCAGCTTGCTGCGAGCGGAACCGTTGTCTACGACGACGGCGATTGGCGCTGGCCGCTCGATTCAAAGTTCACAATGATAACGACATACTTTGGATACTCCGAATTCCATAGCGGAAATCACGGCGCGATAGACATAGGAAACGGCGGAATAAACGGCGCGAATATCTACGCTATGAAGGGCGGAGAAGTCATCATCGCGAAAACGACATATAAACAGGGCTACGACTACGGAATGTATGTCGTAATCGACCACGGCGACGGCTATCAGTCGCTTTATGCGCACATGAGCTCGGTATATGTAACGGTCGGACAGATGGTGAGCCAGGGCGACGTTATCGGACTTGTCGGTTCAACGGGCTGGTCTACCGGTCCTCACCTGCATTTCGAGATACGCAAGAACGGAACGAGAGTTGACCCGCTTCAGTATGTCAACGTTCCGTAATAAACGAAAGGCATCTTAGCTTAAATGAACAAAAAAATATCACTCGGCATAACGATAAGCCTTATCGCGATCGCCTGCGCGGTCACATTTGTGGTGACGATGACGGTTTCGCTCAATCTGTACAACGAAAAAATCGCCGGAGTTCAGCAGCGCGAGGAAATGAACACGCGCTTGCAGGAAATAAGCTCATTCGTGCGGAGCTATTCGCTGTATCCGATAGACGACGAAGCCATTAAAGCGGGCGTTTATGCGGGTTATCTTGACGGAATTGCCGATAAATACGCGCGGTATTACACCACGGACGAATATTACTACAAAACCATGCTCGAAAGCGGCACTATGACGGGTATCGGGCTTGAAATGGCAAACGACGGCGGCTATGCGAAGATAACCTCGGTAATGGAGGGTTCTCCCGCGTACGACGCGGGGCTTTTAAGTGGGGACATCATAACCTCGGTAAATAACGCGAATGTTCTTGAGATCGGCTATAACGCGGCTTTTTCACAGCTTCGCTACGGCGACGAGGGTACGAAAATAACCTTTAAGGCGCGCAGAAGCGGCGAAGAAACCGAATACACGCTGACGCGCTCGGTTTTTGAAATAAAGTCGCTGAGCACGGCGCTGCTCAATAACGGTATTCTCTATATTCGTATTTCCACGCTGAACAGCCTGTCGGGCTCGCAGCTTACTGCGGCGCTCGGAGAACTTCCCGAGGACGCGGCGATAAGCGGGTACATTTTCGACCTGCGCGATTGCAGCAGCGGAAATTATGATTCTGTTTCGGAGCTGCTTTCGCCGTTTGTGAGCGCGACTACGCTTGCGACTGCGGCTTACGGAAACAATTCCTCAAAAATTATTGCCGAAACAACTCCCGACAATTTCACGACGCTCCCGATAAGCGTTATCATAAATGAAAAAACAGGCGGCTCGGCGGAGCTTATCGCGGTCACGCTGCGCGATTTCAACGGCGCAAAGCTGGTCGGAGCGGCGACGATGGGTTACGGAACGCTTCAGGAAACGCGTTCTTTCGGTGACGGAACGGCTATAGACATTTCGGTTGCGAAAGTTACTCCCGAAAAGCAGGAGAGCTTATACGACGAAACGGGAATAAAGCCGGAGTTCGCGGTAGAATATGCGGGCGTTGCGGAAATAAGTCCCGAAAATTATGCAAATACATACGACTCACAGTATAAAAAGGCGGTCGAGGTAATTATCAGCGCTGCCGGTACAGCGGTCGAATAATAAACGAAAGGAACAAAACACCATGGCAAAGCAGACAGTATTAACACAGGAAGGTCTTAAAAAACTGGAGGACGAGCTTGAAGAACTCAAGACCGTCAAGCGCCGCGATATTGCGGAAAAAATAAAGGTTGCGCTGTCTTTCGGCGACTTATCCGAAAACTCCGAGTACGATGAAGCGAAAAATGAACAGGGTATGATTGAAGCGCGTATCGCCGAGATCGAAGCTACCCTGATGAACGTAAAGATAATCGACGCAGACGCGCTTTCGACCGAACACGTTCAGCTCGGTAACCGCGTTACCGTAAAGGATATTGAAGAAAACGAAATTATCGTTCTCCATATCGTAGGTTCAAAGGAAGTTGACATAAAGGCGAATAAGATCTCCGACGAATCGCCTATCGGAAAGGCTCTGCTCGGTCACCAGAAGGGCGATACCGTTGACGTTGAAGCGCCCGCAGGCGTTCTTAAATTTGAAATAATCGACATCGGAAAGTAATCTCGAAAGGACAGTAAAAAATGGCAGACGAAATCATTCAGGAAGAATTAACTGCGGAGGAACTTCAGCAGAAGCTTTCCGAACAGCACAGAATACGTCTCGAAAAGCTCGAACAGCTCAAGGTGGACGGAAAGAACCCTTATGAGATCACGAAATTCCCCGTTTCGATTTTCGCTAAGGAAATAAGAGAGCGCTTTGACGAGCTTGAAAATCAGACTGTAAGCATTGCGGGACGTATCACAAGCTGGCGCGATATGGGCAAGGCGAACTTTATCGACATTCGCGACGGAAGCGACCGTATGCAGGTCTACATTAAGATAGACGAGGTCGGCGAGGATAACTTTAAGCAGTTCAAGACATGGGATCTCGGCGATATTGTCGGCGTTACGGGCTTTGTTTTTAAGACGCGCCGCGGTGAAATTTCCGTTCACGCAAAGGAAATCACGCTCCTTTCAAAGTCGCTTTTGCCGCTCCCCGAAAAGTGGCACGGCTTAAAGGATAAGGAAGAACGCTACAGAAAGCGCTACCTCGACCTTATCGCAAACCCCGAGGTAAAGAATACATTCGTTATCCGTTCAAGGGTTCTCAGCGAGATACGCAGCTTCCTCGACGCTCACGGTTACCTTGAGGTGGATACGCCTGTGCTTCTCCCGCTGGAGATAGGCGCGGCGGCTCGTCCGTTCAAGACTCACCACAATGCGCTTGATATTGATATGTACCTGCGTATTGAAACCGAGCTTTACTTAAAGCGTCTTATCGTTGGCGGATTTGACCGTGTTTACGAGGTCGGAAGAATTTTCCGCAACGAGGGCATGGACGCAACGCACAATCCCGAGTTCACCTCGATCGAAATGTATCAGGCGTACACCGATTATTACGGAATGATGGACATTATCGAGGAACTGTACCGCACGGTAACGCTTAAAGTATGCGGAACCGATACCGTGACCTATCAGGGTAAGGAAATTGCGGTCGGAAAGCCTTGGGAGCGCCTTACGATGATAGACGCCGTAAAGAAGTATGCGGGCGTGGATTTTGCGGACTGGACAGATGACGCGGCGGCGCGCGCTGCGGCTAAGGAAAAGCACGTCGAAATCACCGACAACGCTACAAAGGGCGACGTTCTTATCGCGTTTTTTGAAACATTTGTCGAGGATAATCTTATTCAGCCCACGATCGTTTATGATTATCCCGTTGAAAATTCGCCGCTTGCTAAGCGCAAGCCTACTGATCCCGCATTCACCGAGCGTTTTGAATATTTCATCAACGGTACGGAGTTCGGAAACGCTTTCTCCGAGCTTAACGACCCGATCGACCAGCGCGAGAGATTTACAAGACAGGTTGCCGCAAAGCGTGCGCAGGGCGGAAACGACGCGCAGATCGACGAGGACTTCCTCACCGCGCTCGAATACGGACTTCCTCCCACGGGCGGACTCGGCTTCGGCTTCGACAGACTTGTTATGCTGCTCACGGACAGCGCTTCGATACGCGATGTACTGCTGTTCCCGACGATGAAGCCCGAGAGCAAGTAATCGGCTGTTTGCCGCAATGTCAAAATTGCAAAAAAAATAACGACCCTTTTCGATTAAATTCGGAAAGGGCCGTTTTTGTGCAAAATCAGAATGTTATGCAAAGAAAAAGCCTGCGGTCATGTCAAGGTAATTTTCACCGCTGTAATCGGGATACTGCTCCTTGACCTTGGCTTTGAATGTCTCGGCGGTATCGGAGTTGTCGGCAATTTTCTTGAGATTTTCGAGGTACGCGATCTTTGTTTCGGCGTCCTTTAGGTTCTCGGGGGTGTAGTGCGAGGTAAGAATAAGGCTGTAGCCGCTCGCGATGTACCCCTTGAGCTGTGAGATTATGCCGTCTGCGTGACCTGCGCCCGCAACTATGGAGTGGCAGTCGTGACCGAGCATATGTGTATATACGGCGTTTATTTCGGGAATTTCAATATCGAAAGCCTCGTGCGTCCGCTTGATTGCGAAATCAATTCCGCCTATTGTAATCTTGCCCTCGCCGATAATGTCGGTTATCTTGTGTACGGAATTGTCGAATATATCGCCGAACGCTTTCGTGAAGTTCGTGATAAGCCCCTTGCCGCCGCCGTTTTCGGAATATTCAACAGCATTTGCGGTCGCGTACTTGGGCACGTCGGGCAGGAATGTCGCACCTGCTCCGTGATAAGCGACGAGAATTCCCTCGACTTTCATACCGCTAAGATACTGCGTAAGCTCGGCAATGTTGTCGAAAAAGCAGGGCGACTCGATAACGACTGCTTTTCCGTTCTTTTCAACAATGAACACCTCGTTGTCGATAAAATCGTTGGTTTTATAGGCGTGGAGCTTTGTTTCACCGAAGTCGTAAACGTTCATTTCGCCCTTAGCGAGCTTTACTGTCTTAAAATTGTTCTTATCCATGATAATAAATCCTCCTGTGTGGTTTTTTGCGGTCGGAAGATTTCAGCGCTGTTTTTCTTTCCTTGATTGTATAATAGCACACTTTTATGCACTTGTGAAGTACGCACTTTTTTGTTACATAGTTACCTGAAAGTGACTTTTGCGTAATATCGCCGTTTATCGGGTAAATTTTATTGATTTTTGGGTACTAATATGCTATACTGTATGTAGTATCATATTTTGAACTATTGGAGGAATAACCATGTTAACACGCGAAGAACTGCCCGAATGTAATGTTGCAACTACTGTACAGATAATCGGAAGCAAGTGGAAAATTCTGATACTGCGAAATCTTCTCTCGCGGCCGTGGAGATTTAACGAGCTGAGGAAATCACTCGACGGGGTGAGCCAGAAAGTCCTGACCGACAGCCTGCGGCAGCTTGAAGCGGACGGGATAGTAAGCCGAATGGTATATCCCGAGGTGCCGCCGAGAGTGGAATATTCGCTGACGGACATCGGCGAGTCCATGCGCCCGATACTTTCCGCGATGGAAACATGGGGGAAAGGCTATAAGGAGAGGGTTTGAGAGAGCTTTGACTGCAACGAAATAGAGAAATTACATTATTCTCGTTTTAATATACCCAGAGAGATGTGAAATTGCACAATTTCTAAAAATAATTTTGTACATATATACAAAAAGAAAAAGCGTACTTGCTCGCAGACATGGAGAACCAATATCTCCGGTCCATAAACGAAACAGTGGTACGCTTTAGTAGCAGTGTAGCATATTCTGCGGAAAATGTCAAGCGATATTGCAATTTTTCAGCAGCTTTTTGTACAGTGCGTCCATGAGAAATGCGCCGAGCGGGGCGGTGATTATTATTGCCAGCACAGCGACCGACAGCACGATATTGCCGCAGGCAAGCCCCGCAGAGAGCGGAACAGAGCCGATCGCCGCTTGAACCGTCGCTTTCGGGAGATATGCAATCACACAGAAAAGTCTTTCGCGCCGCGACAGGGGAGTTTTTATCAGACAGAGAAGCACGCCTACCGCTCTGAACGCGAGCGCAATGAAGATCATTCCCACGGCGGCAAGCCCCGCGCCGGCCATATAGCGAATGTCAACTGCGGCACCGACAAGCACGAAAAGTATAACCTCGGCGGCGAGCCAGAGCTTTCCGAATTTTTCGGACAGCCTCTTTGAAACAGCTTCGGGCGCTTTCCATTTTATTACGCACGCCATCCCTACGACGGCGAGCAGTCCCGAAACCGCAACAATTCCCTCCAGCCATGCTTCGACCGTCACAAGCAGGAACGAAAGTCCCAAAACGACGATGACCTTGACGCTGTTTCGTATGCAATGCCCACGCTTGTAAGAAAATTCAAAAAATAGACTAATAATCAGTCC
>USOZ01000042.1 GCA_900556525.1 uncultured Oscillospiraceae bacterium
GCATCCGCCTGACGAAAAATCTGTCTGCGCAATCTGCATACCCGATTTAATCAGCGCTTCCTTAAAATTTCTCGGCAGGCGCTGTGTTTTTGTCAAATAAAAGGTGAACCTGCCGCGGAAATTCTTGGAATGTTCATTATCATTTTTTGTTCTTATATAATTATTAACTTGGACGCTACGAAGGAATGACGCCGTCTGCGTTTAGGCGTTCATAACTGCGCTTATTACGACTTTGCTTACAAAGTTTGCTGTTCAAGCCGTTATCATGCTTTTTTGCAAATGTGGACGGAGAAAAAATGAAACAGATAATATCCGCATAAAAAATCAGCGGCCCGACAAAGCCGAGCCGCAAAAGGAGATATGAAGAAACTCAAAAAGTAATTATTCGATTTTTGTATTTACCGAGTCAAGCTCAGACTGGAGCGCCATTTTAATTGACTCCTTAGTTTCGGACCATGCAACTCCCGCATTGTAGGTTTCCTTTATAGGATTGTTCACAAGGTCGTTAACCGTGCCATTTACCGCCGTGTAGAACTCTATTACAGGAGCCTCTTCGGTCATCTCCCTTGTTTTAAGAAGCATATTGTACATTGTTTCAGTCCACTGATAGTCCTCAAAAATCTGAGAATGTTCGATCTCAAGCGCCGTTTCATTGTCGCGGCAAATCATCAGACAATCAAGGTACGCCGCAACGCCCTCGGGATTTTTAGCGCCTGAGCAGAGTGTAAAGCCTGTAATCGAAGTCGGGAGATAATACTTGTCTGCATAAGGGCAGGCGGGCATCGGAACAAACCTTATATCTTCCATTTCACCGAAATCCGAAAGGTCTGCAACATACAGCGCCCATATTCCGCAGGGATAGAAAAGCGTTTTGCCTTTGCCGATATTTTCGGGGTGAATCTGCCACGAATACTCGGATTTCGGGAACGGCAAATCCTGCTTCTTCATTTCGTACATATACTGCTGAACTTTATCAATAAGCGGGTTATCGAGATTCTGTACAATTTTTCCGTCCTTCATTCCGACATATGGAACGCCTGTTGTAAGTGAAATTGCACCCTCAAACCACCAGCCGTCGACAGCGAATTTTTCGTTTTTCCTATCGCAGAAAGCAATCATCATATCGTAAAGTGTATCCCAATTCCAATTACCCTCTTCAAGGAGAACGGCGGGGTCAGAAAGCCCGTTTTCCTCAATAGTTTTCTGATTATAGATCATCACAACGCCTGCGTCGGTGCTTGTTGCGCCAACGTAATGCTTGCCGTTAAAAACGAACTGGTCGTTTATGTTCTTCATCGGCGCCCAAAGCTCCGAATCAAAGTCCACATAATCGTCAAGCGGCATGAACATTTTACTTACCGCACCTTGAGGGAAACAGTCGAGGTCGCCCGCGCTGAACATATCGGGAGAATCGCCCGCCGCGATCATCTTTCCGAGAGCGGTATAGCGCTCGTCCCATGTGCAGGAAATATACTCGATTTCTCCGCCGTAGGCTCCCTCGAACATTTCGAGCGAAACCTGCTTCGGCTTTCCGTCAGCAGGGTTTATGTCCCACGAGGACAAAAATTTCACGGTAGGGTTTTTCAGTTTTTCATATGTTGTTTCAACTTCCGCAAGCGCTTTTTTATCCTCTTCCGCAAGAGTTGCTGCCGCAGTCGTCGTGACGGTGGTTGCCGCCGGAAGCGCGGGCTGTGTAGATGTGCTTCTTTCGCCGCCTTTTGCGCAGGCCCCCGCGCTTATCAGCGTAAGAGCAGACATAATGCACGCAGTTGTTTTTTTACTTTTCATAACCGTATTCCTTTCCGAATTTGTTTTGCCTTTGCTGTCTATATTTTACAGTACTTTCGGGATTCAAAATGTAATACGGCTGCGTTTTATGTTATATTTTTGCAGTAAAACGGATTTTTTATGCTCAGCACCAATTAAAAACTATACAAAAATCGAGTGTAATCTTTGAATGTATGGGTTATACTATCTATGGTTTTATTGGTGCTTAGTATTACATATCACCGCATTTGTTCCGCAGGATTATCTCTGCGGGTTCTGAAGAATTTTTCTCTGTAACATTTCGGGGTATAACCTGTTCGCTTTTTAAAGACCTGTATAAAATGACTCTCAGAGCTAAAACAAAGACAATCCGCAATTTCAATGCAGGCATGATCGGAGTATTTAAGCATATTCTTCGCCGCTTCAATGCGCTTTCGTGTGATATATTCCGAAATCGTTATCCCTACCTCCTTGTGAAACAGCTTTGATATATATGTCGGACTCATTCCTGACACCTCCGCGAGCTTCTGAAAGCTTATCTTTGTGTGGAGGTTGTTGTAAATATAATCAAGGCAAAGAACAACGGGCTTTGGATAAATATTCGTCTTATGGATTATCTGCATACGCTCGGCAAAATCCTGAACTACCTCGCGGTGAAGAAGATTTATCTCATCTTCTGTGCGGCATTTGTCAATGCTGTTTATATAAATATCGCTGAGATTATACGCCGATTCCATTTCCATTCCACCCTCAATGCAAGAGCGTGTTATAAGCGCGACAGAGATTATCAGGTGATATTTAAGATTGCGAAGGTCGTCGGGACTGAGCCTGCCCATCTGATCGCAGTCAAGCGGCTTAAACAGCCTCTTTGCCTCATCGGGCTTACCGTCCCTGATACAGTCAAAAAAAGCCATTTCCCGCTCGTATGACAGATGCGAAATGTTGTATTCTCTGTTTATAAATTCAAGGTGTGAAAGTTTCTTGTCTACATTCATAATATCCCTCCCGCAGTTTTCAATTCGTTATTCTTCAGGGTCAAAAGGTGTGAATTTCACCCATTCATATTCTGCCGTAAGCGGCAGATTTTCGTCATTGAACGCCTTAAGCCAGCTGTTGACGCCTTTTCCGCACCAAGCGTTCATCATTATCTTACTTTCCGTAACGGGAATATTTTCGGTTACACTGTGAGCTTCGTTTCCGTCAACGTACCATACGATTTTATCTTTATGCCATTCAAATGCATAGGTGTGAAAATCCTCGGAAGCGTCAAAGCCTAAATCGTACATATATTCGTGATTTCCCCGACCGTCGGTGAAATAGTTGAACTGCACCTTAGTCGTGTCCTTTCCGAGTATCTCGACGTCAATTTCGTCCCACGGATTGTTGTCAGACGGACCTGTGTAAGTGAAAAAAGAGGACACTACGCCGTCGTTTTTTATTGCCTTCATAGATACTTCATATCTGCCGTAGCCGTAAAAATCTTTGCTGCGAAACTCGCCGCCCGAATACGGAACGCCGCCTTTCGGAACGGTATCATTGTCAATAATAAGCTGCATTTTCCCATCGTCAAACGTCACGTTTTTCTTTCTCCATGTAACGTTGAACATACTGCCGTTGCTCCAGCCGTCTGAACATTCCCAGCCGTCGGGGAGTCCGCTTGTAAAATTCGCATAACCGTGACCTTCGGGATCCTCGGGTTCGGCAGCAGACGTAGTTTCTGCTGTAACTGCCGCCGTCGTTTCTGCCGGAACTTCCTTTGCCGTGCAGGCAGAAAGCAAGCTAACAATTAAAAACGCTGAAATGATTTTCTTTGATAATTCCATAAATAAAACCTCCGCTTGAACATTGTTTCATGCTTTCATGATATCATAGGAGATGAATTCATTATATCATAATCATGTCGTTTGTGTCAAATTCATGACATTTTCTATAAAATTTGTGACATTTTTTATACAGTGCGGCTAAACTGACTTCCTGCCGCTCGTTAAATTCGGTTAAAAAATAGCCTGATTTTGATATAAAAGACAGCAACGTGATATCCATTGTCCTCAAAATATGACATAATAAAATTGCGAAAAACGCAGAATAAACCGAAAGGAACACCAATATGACTGATTTTAAAGGCTACAAAAAAGGAATAAATCTCGGTGGCTGGCTTTCACAGTGCTGCCACACGAAAGAACATTATGACAGCTTCATTACCGAAGCCGATATACGAAAAATTTCGGACTGGAAAGCCGATCATGTCCGCCTGCCTATCGACTATAATCTTATTCAGGACGAAAACGGTAATTTTATAGAGGACGGTTTCGCGTATATCGACAGCGCCGTAAAATGGAGCAGAAACACAGGACTTAACATAATTATCGACCTTCACAAAACCGCAGGATTTTCGTTCGACAAGGGTGAAAACGAATCGGGATTTTTTGAAAACCCGACTCTTCAGGAAAGATTCTACAAACTTTGGGGGTATATCGCGCAGCGCTATGCGGTCAGCGACGGAACGATTGCTTTTGAGCTTCTTAACGAGGTCACCGATCAAAGCTATAAGGACACCTGGAACCGCATTACCAGAAACTGCATTGAAAAAATCCGCAAATTTGCGCCGCACACATACATTCTTGTCGGCGGATACTGGAACAACAGTCCCGACGCCGTTCCTGACCTTGATATTCCGTATGACGACAGGGTTGTATACAATTTCCACTGCTACGACCCGCTTATATTCACTCACCAGGGCGCACCGTGGGTTGACGGAATGGACGTAAATTTCCGACTTTCGTTTGAAAATGCCGAGCCTCCGATCACTCCCGATTTTTTTGCGGAAAGATTCAGCCGCGCTTGTGAAACCGCAAGAAAAAACGGCGCCGCCCTTTATTGCGGTGAATACGGTGTTATCGACCGTGCTTCGCCAGAGGACACATTGAAATGGTTCAAGGCGATAAACGCGGCATTTGAAAAGCTGGGAATTTCGCGCGCAGCATGGAGCTACAAGCAAATGGACTTCGGACTTTCTGACAGCCGAATGGACAGCGTCAGAAGTGAAATCATAAAGTATATATAATCCGTAAGGCAAAAACGCCGCACAAAGCATTTCGCAATTGTGCGGCGTTTTAAGCTTAAATGTTCCGATAAGCTGCTTGAGAATACCTGCCTGTCCCGAAAGTTCTTCAGAAGCTGCCGCGCTTTCCTCGACAGTTGCCGAATTTGTCTGAACAACTCCAGAAATTCTGGATATATCATAGCTGATTTTCGTCACCATCTCAGACTGTTTTATACCCGATTCGGTGATATCGCCTACAAACAACCGGCTGCCGACATGGAACGAAAGCCCATTCGTTCCATGTCGGCACTGTTATTCGTTACATATTTATAGCATTCGTTCCATGTCTATTGACAAACGAGGAAAAATGCACTATAATATAAGGGAAATTATTCTGTACAATCCTGACATAATTAAAACAGTCGGTTCTAAGGAAGCACTGAATAAATCGCGGCACACATCTTGCTTGCATATTTTCCGCCTGATTGCACGAAAACGAAAAATCTGTCTGCGCAATCTGCATACCCGATTTAATCAGCGCTTCCCTAATTTGCACAGAAAAATAAGGAGGATCATTTATGACAAAGAAACTAACCAAACCAATAGCGCTGTTTTTTACGGTATTTACTGTACTTGTGGCGGCGCTGCTGTATTTCGGCGCGCTTGACATAACGACAAGCGCAGAGTGGAACGGCACCATTGCCGAAAAATTTGGCGGCGGCGACGGTTCATCAGCCGAGACAGCGTGCGAAATAGCAAACGGCGAGCAGCTCGCTTTCCTTGCACAGCAGGTGAACAGTGGCACGGACTATGAGGGTAAATTTTTCAAGCTGACCGCCGATATCGACCTCGGTGGAAATGAATGGACGCCGATAGGTGTAAAGTGGAATTGCTTTGAAGGTACATTCGACGGCAACGGGCATACCGTGTCGAACTTCACAATAACCAAGCCGGACGAAAGCTACCTAGGTCTGTTCGGAAAAAACAAAGGAACAATAATGAACCTCGGCGTTGAAAAGGCTGAGATAAACGGATACGAATTTGTCGGCGGCGTGTGTGGATATAATGATGGCGTCAAGATTCAGAATTGCTATAACACAGGCACGGTCAAAGGATATAACTACGTTGGCGGCGTGTGCGGATTTAACTGTGGAACTAACTACGCCACCATTGAGAACTGCTATAACACAGGAACAGTCAGCGGAACTGAAGAAATCGGCGGCGTGTGCGGATATAATGATTATAACGGCACGATTCAGAATTGCTATAACACTGGCGCGGTCAGCGGTTCTAAAGATATCGGCGGCATGTGCGGAAATAATAATTATAGCGGCACGATTAAGAACTGCTATAACACCGGCTCGGTCAGCGGAAACGGCGAAACAAGTTCAGCTATCGGCGGCGTGTGCGGATATAGGCAAGGAGGCACTATCACAAATTGCTATTACAACAAGGATATCTGCACGGTCGGCGGAATAAATGGCGGAGATAAAGAAGGCTCTGCAATGGGACTTACCACCGAGCAGCTTTGCAATGGCACGCTTGAAAACCTTGCAGGCTTTGACGAGAATGTTTGGAATTTCGGTAAATCTTCTGATGTAACGCCCACGGAGGAAGGCAGCAGGTTCGGTACAAAAACTTATACTTATCCGAGCCTTAAAGGAGTAGGTTCAGCTGCGGAAACAAAGGTCGCAGTCTACAATTTCGGCACAAGCGATTCTCCCGAATGGCAGCAATTCACCGAAATCACCACGAAGGACGAGTTCATGGCTATCGGCGGGAACGAAGAAAATCTGAGCAAAAACTATGTTCTCGGTGCGAATATCGACCTCGGCGGCGAGGAGATAACTCCTATCGGCGACTTCGCCAATCCTTTCACAGGCAAATTCAGCGGCAACGGGCATACCGTGTCGAACTTCACAATAAACCAGCCGAACAAAAACAACATAGGTCTGTTTGGATATAACAAAGGAACAATAATGAATCTCGGCGTTGAAAAGGCTGAGATAAACGGATATAATTTTGTCGGCGGCGTGTGCGGAGAAAATTACGGCACGATTGAGGACTGCTATAACACAGGAACAGTCAGCGGAAATAGCGAGAAGGTCGGCGGCGTGTGCGGATATAACTATGAAACGATCGAGAACTGCTACAGCATAGGCGCAGTCAGCGGAGGTCCATATACCGGCAGTGTTTGCGGACACAACAAGGGCACAGTTAAAAACTGCTACTATAATATAGACATTGCTACTTGTGCCGCATTGGGAGAATCGGTCGCCAATGCAGCCAACGATAATGAGGATAATAATGTTAAGCGTCTTACTACGGCGGACTTTTGCGGCGGAACTCTCCCGACGGGCTTTGGCTCTGTCTGGGCTGAGGGCAGCACCGCTACGGAGGCGTCGCAGACTAACGTAAAATTCCGCAAGGCGACCTACACCTATCCGAGCCTTAACGGCGTAGGTACGGCTTATTCTGTCAAAACGCAGGAGTATAACTTTAAGGTAAACAGCGCGGACGCGGACGACTGGCAGGAATGCACGATCATCACCACAACGGAGCAGTTCAAGGCTATCGGCGAGAACAGCGAAAGCTTGGGCAAAAACTACGTTCTCGATGCGGATATCGACTTCGGCGGCGCGGAGATAGATCCTATCGGTAACTATTATACACATTTCACGGGCAAATTCAGCGGCAACGGACATAAAATAAAGAACGTGAAGATCAACAAGCCCGATGAGGATTATATCGGTCTTTTTAGCGTTAACTATGGTCTTATTATCGACCTTTACGTTGAAAACGCAAAGATAGTCGGAAAAGATATTGTCGGCGGCATATGCGCGTGGAGTTCCGGGTCTCTCAGCAGCGACCTCGCAATGATCAGAAATTGCGTTTTCACCGGAACAGTGCAGGGAAAGAGCATGGTTGGCGGTATATGCGGCTTGAACGGTAACAGCGTAATTGAAAATTGTTACAGCATAGCCGATATTACAGGAACAAGCAATGTCGGCGGAATTTGCGGGATGATGACGTATAATCCTCATGGCGTCAGCATCAAGTGCTGCTATAGCGTAGGTAAGGTTTCGGGCGGCGATTATGACGGTTATATCTACGCTATCGGCAGCATAGTCGGCTTCAGTGATCCTTCAAATAGCGGAGTCGGTATAGAAAATTGCTATTATGACAAGAACGTCAGCAGTCTTGGTGCTATAGGAACAGACGAATACGATTCATCTGCCGCCGACAACGAAGCCAATAATGTCAAGGGTCTGACTACGGCAGAGCTTTGCGGCACAACTCTTCCGAATGGCTTTGGCTCTGTCTGGGCTGCGGGTAAGATCAAAACGTCGGAACCCAACGGAAAATTCCGCACGGTAACTTACACCTACCCGAGCCTTAACGGCGTAGGTACGGCTTATTCTGTTGAAAAGAATGAGTATAACTTTAAGACACCCCGTGCACTCTCGGACGACTGGCAGGAATACACCCTTATTGAAAACGAAGCTCAGTTTATCGCTATCGGAAACGACAGCACAAGCTGGGGCAAGAACTATGTTCTCGCGAAAGAACTGAACCTCAGCGGCAAGACAATAACGCCCATAGGCAACAACGGCACTTCGTTTACGGGCAAATTCAGCGGCAACGGCTACACAATCAAGAACGTCAAGATGTCGACCGACGAGGACTTATCGGGCGGTTACGGTCTGTTCGGGGTAAATACGGGCTTGATCATGAATCTCGCAGTTGAGGGCGATATCAGCTATACATTATCTAACGGCCGTGCAAATGTCGGCGGTATCTGCGGCAAAAACGACATCGGCGGTAAAATTTTCTACTGTTCTTTTGAGGGAAAGGTCTATAACGGCGGAAACGATGCCGTCGGCGGTATCTGCGGCGAAAATAAGGGTTGGATTGAATACTGCTGTGCCTTTGCCGATGTAACTTCGGATAGAAATGTCGCAGGCGGTATTTGCGGAAGACATGATGACTACAGCGGCATTGATAGCGATATTTATTATTGTTATTTTGTTGGCAAGGTGAGCATAAACGAAGGCAATGATGATAGTGTTGGCGCAATTGTTGCCTCAAGCACTGCAGGCACTAGATATCTTAACTGCTATTATGACAAAGAACGCAGCAATGTTGTTGACAATGAACTGGGCGTAGGCAAGACCACGAAAGAGCTTTGCGAAGCCGTTAATCTTTTTGGTTCGTATGAAAAAACTTGGACTACGGGAAGCTACGCGGTAACGCCCGACGCGGAAAACAGCAATTTACGCACGGTAGAATATACCTATCCTAAGCTCGTTTGCCTGAAAAAAGCGGCGAAGTCGGGTACTATGCAGCAGTATAACTTCAAGACGAGTGATACTGACGACTGGCAGGAATGCACGGTCATCACCACGGCGGAGCAGTTCAAGAATATCGGCAATGACAACACAAGTTGGAGCAAAAACTATATTCTCGGTGCGGATATCGACCTCGGCGGCGAGGAGATAACTCCTATCGGCAACTTCGCCAATCCTTTCACAGGCAAATTCAGCGGCAACGGGCATACCGTGTCGAACTTCACAATAAACCAGCCGAACAAAAACAACATAGGTCTGTTTGGATATAACAAAGGAACAATAATGAATCTCGGCGTTGAAAAGGCTGAGATAAACGGATATAATTTTGTCGGCGGCGTGTGCGGAGAAAATTACGGCACGATCAAGAACTGCTATAACACAGGAACAGTCAGTGGAAACGGCAAGACAAGTTCAGATATCGGCGGCGTGTGCGGAGAAAATTACGGCACTATTGAGGACTGCTATAACACAGGAACAGTAAGCGGAACTGGATATGTCGGCGGCGTGTGCGGATATAATGAGGGCGGCACGATTCAGAGCTGCTATAACACAGGTGCTGTCAGCGGAGAATCTACTGTCGGCGGCGTGTGTGGATATAAATATGGTGGAACTATCACAAACTGCTATTACAACAAGGATATCTGCACGGTCGGCGGAATAGGATATGGTGAAGGCTCTGCAACGGGGCTTACCACATTACAGATGACTGACGGCAAGGCGCTTAAAACGATGAAATTTGATTCGGATGATTCGGAATGGAGCAAAAAGGCTAACGATAAGGCAAACGGCATTGCATATTATCCAAACCTGGCTGTATTCGCAGACGACGCACCCTCAGTAAAATACGAAACCAAGATTGTTATCGAGCCCTCCAACAAGGACGCAGAATACAAGTACGGCGACGAAGTAAAATTCAACGTTTCGGCTCTCGTAAAGTTTGACGGTATGGCTGATTTTGCGGCAGATAACACCGCAGCCACAGAAAGCGAGGGCAGCTTTAAAATAACTGTTGACGGTGATACCGTTGTTGACAGCACGGATATTTTCGACAATACCACAACTGAAGGTGTCATTCCTTCGATAAATGTCGCAGGCAACAGAATATTCACACTTGAATATGACGGAACAAACTCCGAATATATCGCAAACGGCGAAGCGACCTGCAAGGTTAATATCGAAAAGCTTGACCTTTCTGCGGACAAAATTGACTTCACACCTCCGACGAATCTGATATTCGACGGAAAGGCGAAATCCGCTTCGTTCAGCGGAAAATCGGGCGTTGGCGAAATCAACGCGAAATATTACTTGAACGGCGTTGAAACCCAGCCGATAAACGCAGGCACTTACGCCGTAAAAATCAACGTTGCCGAGGGCGACATTTACAAGTCGGCGACCGACCTGACAAGCGCAGACTGGACGTTCACTATCGAAAAAGCGACCGCGCCCGCGGTAAAGGTGAACGAGACTAGCGCGCCTTGGAACAAGAACGGCAGCCGCAAGTTCACTATCACAGGACTTCCCGAAAATCATGGCGGATTTATAGCCGTCCGTCATCAGAACGTACGCGCACGTTCGTCGG
>USOZ01000043.1 GCA_900556525.1 uncultured Oscillospiraceae bacterium
GTAATCCCCGCGCCCCCTCTGTTGTTTCAATTCACGCCCCTGCGTGAGGGGCGACGGCGAAATTAACGAATTTTTATATGCATTGTGCCGCAAAGACAGCATAGTGCATATATTGAGATATAATATATGGACGAAATCCGAAAATCTGCCGCAAATGTTTAAAAAATAATATAAAAACGCTGCGCATACCTCCCGAGGTTTCAGACCGCGATAAAGGTATGCGCGGTCTTGTTACGCTTTTAGCCAGTCGTTATCGTCGGGAAGTTTATTCCACGATATTTCGCCGTAAGGCGATGTCATAAACCCTATTTCGACACCGTTCGGAACAGCAGAGATATTTACCGTGCAGTCGTAATCGGTATAGTCGCGCGGGATTTCAACCTCGGACTTTTTGGCGATTTTTACAGCGCCGAAAAGCTTATGAGCAGGCGCGCATCCGAGCTTACACTGCTTTTCACGCTGTTTTTCATCACTGTCGGTACCAACGTGCTTGAAAATAATAAGCGGAGAAATGACCGACATTTGTCCCTTGCTTGCGGATCTGTCGTGTTCGTACATATTTAAAATAGATTCAAAGAGTATTTTAAGATCGTTTTCTGAAAATCCTGTCTGAGCGGCGAGATTTGCGCTGATAAATCCGCGCGCCTCATAAATTCCGTAGGGGATAAACTGTTTTCTTCCCATTGTTCTGAAATTGTCGGCTGATTTTTCCTTTTCGAGCTTTTCAAAGTCCTTTTCACTCTTGCCCTCTGCGATACACATTCTGGTAATTGAAATGTCAAGTGGGAGAATGGGATCGACAGACTTTGCAAAAGTGAGCTGTACAGGTCCTCTTACCTGACCTGCATTCGGCCCCGTGGACATAACTGCGCCGAATGTTCTGACATCATAGAATTTTTCGCACGCCTTTAAACGGGAGATTTCAATACTTGCCTTATCCGCCGCATCGATTGCTATACCCGCGTCGGCTTTTGCGCGCGCAATGCTCGCGTTGATGTTAGTGCTGTTCTGCATTATTATGTTCATTCCGGGTTCGTTTTCATAAGCGGTCTGAACGTAATTGCGTATACGGCGCTTAATTGACACATCGGTCATATAGCCGTGCATATCCTGCGGGTCGATTCTCGGCGAGTTGCCCATGTCGGGATCACCGTTGGGGTTTCCGTTTACACACTGAATAAAAAACATGAATTCATATCTGTTGCTGATAGCCATAGCTTAGTCCTCCTTATTGTTATCGGTTGTGTTGTCATTCTTTTTAAGGTGCATTGCTGCGTTCTGGTGGTAGTATCCAAGCGCAAATTCCGCCTGTTCCGTAAGCGAAAAGCTTGCGGGGATACTGCAGCCTATTTTCTCTGCGATTTCTTCAAGCTGTTTGCTAAAGTATACCGCAAGCCCTTTATCGAGCTTAGATAAATGATACTGCGACATAGTTGCAAGCTTTCCGATGACCAGCGCGGGCGCGGTGCAGGCTGAAGTGTAGTACTTCTCGACAACGCCTGCGTTTACATCACCGAGCGCCACGTTCTGTATCTTTGCATATACAGCCATGAGCCGCCCCGTCTGATACGCCTTTGAGGGGCTATCCTTGTTGATTTCCGTCATAATAACATAATCCTCCTTATTTTGATTTCTGTACTTTCTGTTTAGCCATGCCTTTAATATCTGACAGGAAATTCGGTCTATCTGCTTATTTTTAACAGAACCGTCATCCTGTGAAGAACCATACATATCCGATCGGATATATGCCAGCGCCTTTGCGGCAGCCGTATCCGGCAGCGGAGTGTTGTGCGTTATCGCATACATTATCTGCGGTTCAAGACCCGAAAGCTCGTCCTTGATACGATCGGAAAGCTTAGTCTTGTCCGTTGAATATTTCAGCAGACGGGTATTTATCGTAAACAGCTTAGGAAATTTTGATTCGCCCGTTCCGCTGTAATTTATCAGCGAAAGGTCTTTGTACCACTGTGTTACATTGTTATACAAGTCATCGTAGCTTCCCTCGTCAAAACTGCGTACCATAACGCGTCCGTTTACGCCGCTCAGCGACATCATATAATATCGGTTGTCAGGTTTTTCAAGCGATTTTCCGTCGAAAATGTATTTGTACAGCTTCTTTATTTTGCGCTTGTCAGCCTGCTTGTCCTCTTCGTCCTGAGATTCGCTATCTTCGGCATCAATTCCGAGATCTATACCCAAATCAAAATTTAGAGCGTCAAGCACATCGATCTGCGGAGCTTCCTTATACCAATGCGTGTTTTTCGCGCCTGCCAGAATGCTGCTGTTTTCTTTTTTTAGAAGCTCGTTCAAAGCCGAATTTACGGCAGTCATAGCTTCTTCAGAAACCGCCGCGTTAGCAGCCTGTTCAAAACCGTAGGAGCGATATGCGTCTTTATCAAAGCAGATCAGCATGTCGCCTTTGGTATGACCTCCGACAATCAACAAGCCCTGAAACGGGGGAACGGTCGCCATAGGCTCGGTGAATTCGCCGGTGATAAAGCAGCGTACCTTGGCTTTATCGTCGGATTTAGCCGCTGAAAAACTCTTTCTGAAATTCTCCCACCACTCGAGATAATTGCTGCTGTTTTCGAGCGGTTTTCCGTCGACCTTAATGCTGATAATATCGGCGCCGAGGCGTTTTGAGTCGGTCAGATAGGCTTCCTTTACGGCTTCAAACTGCTCCGAAAGCCCGTTCATGGCGGTAAGAAACAGCGGGTCTGATTTCGCAGCTTCACGCATGGAATCCATATAGAATGTCTGTTTCGCAGCACGGTTGATTTTACCGTCCTTATCGGGGAGGTTAAATATTACCTCGGCTTTCTCGGCTATAATGTTGCTTTTGGTCTTACCGTTTGCAAGGCTTCCTATATCCGGGCAATACGCCTTTCCGACGGCGGGGTCTATACCGATAAATCTGCCATCAGCGCTGAACGATATATACCACTTTACATTCTTTTCTTTAAAACCGGGTTTTGCTGCAAGTCCTTTAGTCTGTGCGTACTGATACAATTCCTGAAGCATAGCGTCACTTCCTTTCGGGTTTAAGCACTTCGTCGCTGTCAAAATCGGGGATTTCTATAACGCCGTTTTTCATCTGAGCGTGAAACATCGAAACGAACGGCTTTGCTTTCTGAGCAAATGCAAAATCGTGAAGGTCAAATACGTCGTAAAGCATAAGCCCTAAATCGAGAGTTTCTGATATTGGCAGATCGTCCGACGGCGGCGCAAAATAGCAAACAAACTCCCGCGTCCCAAGACAAGGCTGGAAAAAGCATTTGCCGTTTTCGATTCGGCGATTAGCCTGACTTATAAGCTGTTCGAGCGAACCGCCGAACGATTCGCGCTTGACGATTTCGGCTGTTATTCTGTACCTTACGTCTTTCAGTACAATGGTCTGCCTCTGGGTGCGGTGTTCGTGGTGTTTGCGGGTTTCTTCCACAAGTATAGGCTTCATATTGCTGCCCTTTCCGACCTTGCAGTTAATGACCTCGTTGCGTTTGAAACTCATGTAGCGTATCGGATTCATTACTTCGATACGCCGTATCTGCCAGTAGAACTCATTCGGCTTTGAATAAACCGCGCTAAATACGCCGCGCGCTGCGGACGGTGTAATAACGGGGTAGGTAAGACGCTCCACTTTGCTTTCGGGGCGTGTGAAGCTTGCAAAATCTCCCCAGATTTCCATTGTTATTTCATTGTTCATTTTTTCCTCCTTGATATTATTTGAGTTTGACAATGTACCAATTGTCAAACCTCTAATATTATTTTACATAATTGTTCCAATATACACTTTTAAATGCAATTCATTAACTCATCATCAAATGACAGACCGCACCGATCGTCATAAAAATTTCCTTTAGGACATATAAACCAGTTTCCCGAAAGCTCTCGTTTTCCGTGCGGGAGCGCAATTATCGCCTGCTCAAACAGCTCTTTCACCTTATCGCCGCGGTAGCTTGTGACGGTTATGGGAGCGGCTTCTTTGATCCATTGCTTTGTTATCCCCGTGGTGACCGCTTGTTCTGCCAGCCTGTCGTAAAGCTCTTTTTCGCCGAGGTATGGAACAAGAACGTTCACGCCTGCATTATTTATCAGTCGGTACTGCTTTTCGGCTTCCTCAAAATCATAATCCGCAATCGCAGACACAAGAGCGCTGCGGTCGTGGTTCTGACCCGTAAAAAGCTCTTTGTAGTACTCCGAAAGGTGTTCGGGGTTATTTATGTCTATTGTATGCCTTGAGTTAAGCAGCTTTACGCAGCCTGCGGCATATTCATAGAAATCCGATGGATATAGCTTGTCCTCAAGCGGAACGAACACTGTCATTGCGCCGTTCATTTTTCCGTTTCGGTTACAGCGCCCTGCGCACTGCACTATTGAGTCAAGCGGAGCCAGCGCCCTGAACATCACCTCAAAATCAAGGTCGACGCCCGCTTCGATACATGAAGTTGAAACAAGGCGGCACGGAATACCGCAGCGTGTACGGCGTTTTATCTCGCTTATAACAGGGTCGCGGTGAGCTTTGCACATATCTGTCGATATATGAAAACACTCGTCGTCCGCACAGATTTCCTTAATCATATTATACAGCTTGTGCGCATGATCCTTACGGTTTACTACGCAGCAAACGCTGCTGTATTCCGACATTTTTTTCGCAATATCGGCAAGCGGCATTTCTTCTTCGGGAAGTATTTTCCATTCAACATTTACACGGCGCGTTTTTTCGTACAGCGAAACAGGGTCGGCGATTACTTCACGCGGACTGTACGAAATGTCGCTGCGTTCATGGTATGTGGGCTGAGTTGCCGTTGAAAACAGTACCGTACAGCGGAACATTTCACATAACGTGCGGACAGATTCCATTGTCGTACCCGCAAGGTCGGCAGGAATGCTCTGAGCCTCGTCGAATACAATAACGCTGTTGGCGATGTTGTGCAGAAAACGCAGGTCGGTTGGCTGCGACTTGAAAAGCGCCTCAAAAAATTTAACAGAGGTAGTGATTATTACGGGCGACGACCATCTTTCCGCGAAAAGCTTTGTCTTTTCGGTATATTTAGCCATGCTGTGTGTTTCAAGAACATTCCCGCATATTTCGCGGTAAGTTTGTGAGTTCTGCGTTATTATCGACAAAAACGGCAGCACTATTATGATGCGGCTTTTGCCGTATTCCTTAGCGTGCGCAGCGGCGAATGCCAGAAGCGCGAGCGTTTTGCCCGTGCCTGTCGGCGCTGTGAGGGTGAACTGTCCCGGTGCAAGCTTTGCGGCTTTCAGACAGGCTTCAAAAACTTCGCTTCTCACATTGTTTATCTTTGGGTCAGAGTCGGACTCCTTTATAATTTTATTGCGGTATTCGTTCAGAGAAAGCAATATTTTATCGGCGTCAAGCGGTTCGTCGTTTGCACGGTCGATAATCTCTTTGTCGCGGTGATGAGCCGAAGCAAGGTAATCCGCGTCGCAAAGGCAGGAGAGCAACATTCTTGCATGAAGCATTCGGGGCAGATTATTGTAGTAGGAGGTGCTGTCCGCAATCAGCTTTGGCTTTGCTGCGATAAGTCCGTGTTCTTTCAGATAGTCCACGGCAGTTTTTAGCTGTTCGGGGCTACTTATCGAGAAAACGCGGTTTTCCGCTCGACTTTCATGCGCTCCGGGTTCTGTTACGGAACGTTTCAGCTGCGCTTCAATGTCCCATAACAGCCCTTTATGGTGGGCATAAACAACGCGCGCCAAGAGCCTATCCTTATATGTGTTCCAAAGCAGGAAGGCGCCCGCGCTTTCGTGATTTACGCCGCTTGCAGTTCCGTCAAGAACTTTCTGAAACAGCTCTGACGCTTTTCCTAAATCGTGATTCAGACCAACCGTTCTGCCCGCTTCGGCTTCTCCGAATTGCTCCGCAAAAACTTCGGCAAGAGCGGCAACCTTTTCTAAATGCTCATACAAATATTCTTTTTCGCCGTTTTCATTTTCCGAACGTGAGTAAAATTCCATATTTCAGCTCCTTTCAATAATTCATCCGTCGGTCAGTCGGCTGCATTCGATAGATTGATGAGAGTGTGTTGACGCTAAAATAATACGCAGATTTTTGAGCATAATTTTTACGCAGACAAGGCAAAAAGGTACGTCGTTAAGTTTAGCTTCAACACGACCTGATACAACTTTATTTTATACTTATATATACATTTTGTCAATGCCATTTTTGACACAACCTAAAAAAATTATTTCTTTAGCTTACCGCCCCCAGCAATTGACAAACCCACATTTATATGATATAATTACTGTGTATAAATCAAACCTGATGCTTACTTTTTGGGAGGTAAACATGGAAATTAAAAAAATTGCGAGGATCTTTTTCGCGGCGGCTGTATCAATAATGCTTACATTTGCGCTGGCGATATCCGCTTCGGCTATGCAGATATTCGTCAAAACGCTGACGGGAAAACATATTACTCTGGAAGTTGAACCGGGTGACAGAATCGCAGACGTTAAAACAAAAATAAGCGAGAAAGAAGGTATTCCCGCAGCTTATCAGATGCTCATGTTTGCGGGGAAAATTCTGGAAGATGACGAAACGCTGGCTGGATATAATATCCAGAAAGACGCAACGATTCATTTGGTGCTGCGGGGACCTTCGGATCTCACAGTCACGGGCGGCACGATTGGCACGGACTATTCTTTTACAAACAACGTTATAGAAATACTGACCGATACGCCGCTGACTATTTCGGGTGCGACGACTGCGGAACGCATTGAGATTGCTGACGGTGTAAACGCGAATATAACCCTTGCGGGAGTGGATATCGACGTTTCGGCGATTGAAAATACCGCTGCGATAAAGATCGCTGACAACAGCACAGGCAATGTAACAATAACGCTTGCGGACGACACGGTTAATGTGCTGAAAAGCGGATCGTACCGTGCAGGTCTGCAAAAAAACGGCGATTATATTTCCGAGGATAAGGGAAAGCTTATTATTCAGGGAGAAGCGAACGGCACAGGCTCGCTTGAAGCGACAGGCGGCACAGGCGGCGCAGGAATCGGCAGCGGTTCATCCAACGCCTCAAATATTGAAATAAAAGGCGGAAATATAGTTGCCAAGGGCGGCGAGTACGCTGCGGGGCTTGGCGGCGGCTTGGGAAACGGTTCAAATATTACTGTAAGCGGCGGTAATTTGACTGCGATAGGCGGTGGTAGCGGCGCAGGAATCGGTTGCGGTTATAATGGTGGATGTTCAAATGTCGTTATAAATGGCGGCACCGTAACAGCAAAAGGCGGTAATGACGGAGTAGGAATCGGTGGCTTTGACGGCGGTTACTGTAATATCATCATAAGCGGCGGTTCTGTTAAAGCGGAATCAGGCGGAAACGACGTAAGCGTTATCGGCAGCAGCAAATACAGCGCAGTGACTCCCACCCTCGCAGACGGTACGACCCCCGTTTACCTTTTCACAATTCCTAACCCCGACGATAAGCCTGTCGAAATCGACGGCGCGGCTTACACGCCCGTAAGTCACAAGGGCATTGACCCCGCCGACGGAAATCTTTACGCTTACCTCACGAGCGATTTTCATACCGTAAAGGTCGGCGATACTGCGGCGAGATATAACTATAATAATACAAATAATAGTTTTGAGGAAGTGGGAACGGCGTTTAATGTAACACCGACCGTTTCGGGAGAAGCCCTCGCTTATGGCACGGACTTCACATATCCCGCTTCTGACGGCAAACTTAACATACTCAGCGACAAGGCGATAACGATAGCGAACGCTGACCGGACTACGGCAACGTCAGACTGTATCGAGCATTCTGTCTACGGCTTTTTCGTCGGGAATGCCGTAAAGTCTGCGGTAGACCTCGAGATTTTGTTTAGCTGTGAGGGTAGGGTATACGGCGGGGTATTCGATTATAGTGCCGATTCTGCGGCGCTGGAAATTAAGGTCTGAGCTGCCGAAAAGTTCGATAGATCCGCCTGATGGGGAAGCGATTCCTGCGGCGAGCTTGATGAGGGTAGTTTTGCCTGCGCCGTTTCTGCCGATAAGACCATAGATATCGCCTTTTCTGACATTTATATTAACGCTGTCGAGGACTGTTTTGTTTTTATATTTCTTAGTAAGTCCGTATGTACGCATAACGTAGTCCATAGAAAATCTCCTTTACGATGATGATAAACACATTATACCCTCAAAAAATAAGGAAATCATATAAAAACCATAAAGAAATCCTAAAGCGGGGACAACTCTACGGGCTTTCTGCGGTTCATTTTGCTTTTTGTTTTCCGTGCGGAAATTATTGAGGTTTCCAAGCGCTTATTTGGCGTACCCAATTTTGTATATTATGCTGTCGCAGACGGTATTTTTGAGATATTAAAGACCGTCAGATCAGGTATCGGAAGATTCTTTTCCCTGCCTGATAATGATGGGCAGTTATCTCTGTTTTCTTGTTGTGAGGTTTCTAGGCTGAATTTTGGGGAAAGTTAAATATCCGTAACCCTTGACTGAGTTTTTGATTTGGGGTATAATGGTATAAATTGAGTAGTTTATCTGCTCGAAAACCGTAATTTGACAGGAGAAATGACTTATGATTAATGTTGGTGTTGTTGGCTGTACAGGAAAACTGGGAAGAATGATTATCAAAGATACTGTAAACAGGACAGATATAAAAATTTCAGAAGTGATCGCACGAAAAGAAAATCCTTATGTTGGTCACAATATATCAGAAATAGTTGGAAACAATTTTGACCTTCAAATAATTGATGACATTGAAATGGCTTGTAACTGTGATGTTTTTATTGACTGTACTAATGCAGATGCCTTTATAATGAATAATTATAATAAGTACAGAAAAATGAAAAAACCTGTCGTTATTGCAACAACAGCGTTTACCGATAATGATATGAAAAAAATAAAAAAGCTGGCTGCAGATGTTCCGGTTTTTATGACAGGCAATTTTAGTGTAGCCCTTCATGATTTTATTGAAACATTATGCTTTGCGGTAAAAAGAGTAGGCAATAATACAGATATCCAGATAATCGAGTATCATCATAACGAAAAAAAGGATGCTCCAAGCGGAACAGCTGAAATGATCAGAGATGCACTGATCAAATCAAACAATAGATTTACAAAAGAAGATATAAAAATATGCAGTGTAAGAGGTGGAAATATTTTTGGTGAGCACGAAGTGATTTTTGCTAATACCACTGATGAAGTGATTACATACAAGCACAGTGTTTCATCGAGAGAACCTTTTGCTCATGGTGCAATTGAAGTACTCATTTGGATCGTATCACAAGATAGCGGATTATATAACATGGATGATTTTTGCAAGTGATCCACCATTTATCAGGGCAATTAACTAACACAGAAGCAAAAATTTGTTATTTCAAAAGAATAGTAATTATAGGTGAAACATCATTCGTGCGGTAAAATGCAGAAATTCCCGAAATATTCGTGTTATTCAGTGTAAAAATCCGAAGAAATTCCGCAGATTTTTACACGAATATCTTATGGAAACCTCGTTTAAACCTCCCTCACGAGCAAATTTTCGTTGGGACTTTGCCGTGAGGGAGGTTTTTATTGCAGGCATATTTTAATTTGCTTTTTCTCCATCGGGTGCATAATGCTTTGCGTACCCATATTTCCCCGAAGGATCAGCACATCAGAACAGATCCAGCATGCTGTCAAGATAAATATTCTCCCTGACTTCGAGCCAATGCTTGGGCTTTGTCATATAGTAAAGCAGAAATTCCAGTATCAGTGCGCTTCCAAGCCCTCTGCCCTCTAGCTTGAAATTGGAAAATCCCATAGGGAGATAAATATTTTGTATCTCGCTTATGCCGATAAACGACGGATTTTTCATCGCCTTGGAAAACAGATATCCGCTGCCGGCATCGGGTGCGGCGCAGACGTGGTCGGGGCAGTCCTCGCCGAGATTTTTGCGGCTGACGTTCTCATAGCACCGCTTCCTGTCTTTGCAGCCGATAGAGCAGCATTCGTTGCAGAGAAATTCCGTCTTTTCACGCTGTTTTGCATTCAGCGTCCCGAGCAGGTCATACCTGTTGTTCAGACGGAAATCCGGCACGGCATACAGAAAGTCCTCACGATCCGCTTCGGCTGCATATTCTCCGATATCGGTCAGGACCTTTGTTGTCGATGACACAAAATACAGGTTCGGATAATTCCTTTTCAGATATCCCAGCAGCAGATCGGAATGGATTATGACACCGTTCTGCGGGCTGCCGCTTTCGGCGAAAAGCCTGCATAATGCATTGCATTTCCTGTCGGTGAGATGCTCTTCTGTCAGCAGGGAATTGCTGAATGTCAGCCGTGACGATATGCCGTATTCACGCATGAGCGCAAGCACGTCCCGAGGATCATGTTCGCCGAAGCCGACACGTCCGCCGCCCCATATGCAGTCGGCAGGTGCGCCGTATACCGAGCCTATATCGCACCAATCGTAAAAATATTCCCTGTGACGGCGGAAAAGCGGCAGAAAAACGCTGTAAAGCCCATAAAATTCAAATAAGCCGGGAAGATGGTAATATGCCGTTTCCTTCGGCATGCTCTCCATGTGATTATTCACCTCACTTTGGGATAACGCACTTTTTTATCCATTATAGCATAACCGCCGGTGATTTACAAGCGGCTGTATATACGCATAATACTAAAAACCCATTGAATTATGGGAATCTCCCGCCGCAAAACCGCATATAT
>USOZ01000044.1 GCA_900556525.1 uncultured Oscillospiraceae bacterium
CGTTTCTCAGCAGGCACGGACGGCTCACACGAAGCTGCGGACTTTTTTTCACGGCTGCACTTGGTATGCTCCTCACGGGAATAAGCGAGTACACTGCGGTATGCTCTGCGGCGGCGCTTGCTGCGGGGGCTGCATACGTTCTTATCCCCGAAAGGTATATCCCCGTTTACCGCAACCGCTGTCCCGTTTCGGTCGCGACTGCCGCCGCCCCTTTTTCGGCGTTCGGAAAAAAGCTCGAGGGCATGGGCGAAGCAGTATGCGAAATGAACAAAGCGATCGAACGGACGGCTAAAGCGCTGGACAAGCAGAATATCCACGACATTTCGCGGATCTATCAGAGCGCAGGCGAACAGGTCTGCCGAAGCTGCAAAAATAATATGCAGTGCTGGGGAAGCTATTACAACACGACCAGCGATATTCTCGGAAAAGCGGTCGGCAGTATACGCAGCGGCGTTCTTGCGGACGAAACAATGCTCGGCGGACATTTTGAACAGCTTTGCCCATGCCGCCGCGAGCTTGCGCAGGCGCTCAACCGACAGTACGCCGCTTTCTGTGCCGCAGAGGCGGCTTCACGAAAGGTCGACGAAATGCGCGGCGTTCTCTCGGCTCAGCTTACCGCTACAGGAAAGATGCTGCACGCAATGTCCGAAGAACTTTCGGAAGAAAGGTTTTATGACGCTGGCGCGGTGAATACTGCGGAGCGAGTGCTCAAAGAAAACGGCGTAAAAAATCCGTCTGTTCTCGCGCTATGCTCGGCGGAGGGAATGCTTACGCTCGATATTTACGGCACGGGACTGCCGTACTGCGACCCCGAAGAGCTTTCAACGCGGCTGGCGTTCGCGCTCGGAAAGGAATTCGACCCGCCGATGATTCATGAAAGCGGAGAAAAAGTCCACATCTGCGTATCCGAACGCTCGCTGTACGACGCGCAGATACGAATGTTCCAAAAAAATAAATCGGAGAACAGGCAAAACGGGGATTGCTACGACTGCTTCAACGACGGAAAAGGCAGCGTTTATATGATCCTTTCCGACGGAATGGGCAGCGGCAGCCGCGCCCGCATAGACAGTGCCTTCGCGTGCAGTATGCTTTCGAGAATGCTGCGCGCGGGGATTGATTTCGGCGCGTCGGTCGAAATGCTTAACACTTCCCTTCTCGTCAAGTCCTCCGACGAAAGTTTCGCCACGCTCGACGTCTGCTGCATAAACCTCTACACGGGACAGATCTCGCTTTATAAGGCGGGCAGCGCGCAGACATTCGTGCGCTGTGGGAAAGGCTTCGCGAAGCTGGACGGAAGCGGACTTCCGCTCGGCGCGGGAATTCCGGCCAACTGGACGGAAAAGAGCTTCACGGTCGCTGCGGGTGATGTTGTGATAATGGTCAGCGACGGCGCGGATTTGGACGAAACGTGGCTGGAGCAGATTGTAATGCGCGAACGAAACGCCGACCTCGACAGGATAATCGACACTATCGGCGAAGCGCTGCGGCTCAGCGCACGCAAGGGCGAGGAGGACGACGTTACGGTTATCGGGGTTAAGGTGGTAAAATAAAAAATACGCGGGCAAAGCAAGCTTTAAGGATTATTTAATAATTTCCTTGTTATAATTAAGGCACTACAAGGAAAGGAGCAGCGATATGTATCTGCGAATACTGAAAAAAGACCTGAAGCGGAAAAAGACGATGAACGTCATTCTGCTTCTGTTCATCACCCTTGCCGCAATGTTCATGGCGGTAAGTGCAAACAATATCCTTACGGTCATGTCCGGAACAGACTATTACCTCGATAAGGCGGGAGTCCGCGATTATGTTGTGATCACGCTCGGAGAAAACGGCAACATAAGTTCTATTCTCGACAAAACCGCCGCCGTCACCGATTACACCTGCGAAAATCTCACTTATTCAAATAAAGAAAACTTCAAAGTGAACGGCGAAACTCTTACAACAAGAAAGAGCACCGCCCTAATTCTCATGCCTATAGGCGAGGCAAAGCTTATATATTTCGGTATGGATAACGAGCCGCTGACAGACGTTGAAAAGGGCAGCGTTTATATATCGGGAAGTCCCGGAGCGACTAATGCGGAGATCGGCGACGAAATCGCGATCGACCACAACGGCGTTACAGCAAAAGTGAAAGTTGCGGGATACTGCAAAGACGCGCTTCTCGGTTCCGAGTTTATTGGAAATACCCGCATCATAATGAACGACGAGGATTATAAGCCATTTGCCGAAGATGAAACGCTGAAAAAAGCGTACAGCTGGCGCATTTTCTACATAAATGCGGAGGATACTGTGCCGCTTGAACGTGCTCTTGCCGACTCGGACGGTATTCTTTTTAACGGCGGCAGAAATATTATCAGAATGTGTTACGTCATGGAGATGATAGTTGCCGCTATACTGCTTATTTTCAGCGTTTGCCTAATTTTTATCGCATTTATCGTGCTGCGGTTCACAATCTCGTTCACTCTTGCCGAGGAGCTTCGTGAAATAGGCGTTATGAAAGCGATAGGAATTCCGAACAGAAAGATCCGCGGACTTTACACGGTAAAATATCTCGCACTTTCGGTGGTCGGCTCGGCGATAGGCTTTGCGCTGAGTATTCCGTTCGGAAAAGCCATGATAGATATTGTTTCTGAAAAAATGGTGCTGGGAAACGACGCGGGGCTGCTTATAAACGCGATAAGCTGTGTTCTCGTTCTGGTAATCGTCCTGCTTTTCAGTTACGGCTGCACGCGGCGGGTAAAAAAATCCTCCCCGCTCGACGCGATAAGAAGCGGTCAGACGGGCGAACGCTTCCGAAAGAAAAGTCCGCTTCATTTAAGCAGGAGCAGACTTTCCGCCTGCGGATTTACCGCGCTTAACGACGTTTTAAGCAGTCCGAAAAGGTTTGCGGCGCTTATCATTACTTTCGCGCTTAGCCTCTGCCTCGTGCTTACACTTGCGGTGACGGCTGATACGCTTCAAAGCGACTCTCTCGCAACACTTTTCGGCACGACAAGAAGCGATCTATATCTTTCAAACTCCGCCGAATTTATGAAATGTATGAGCGAAAACGGAAAAGAAAAGCTGCAGGACGTATTGCAGAACATGGAAAATATTCTTGCCGAAAACGGTATGCCAGCGAAATGCCATATCGAAGTTCAGTACCGCCTTTCGGCTTCGCACGGCGATAACATGATAAAAACCGTTGTTCAGCAGGGCGTAGGCGCTGTAACGTGCGACGAATACGAATATCTTGAGGGAACCGCTCCGCAGAACAGCGGCGAGATAGCCGTAACGCGGCAGACCGCCGAAAAGCTCGGCGCGGCTATCGGAGATACGATAACGCTGGCAAGCGCCGAGAACGAAACGCAGTACATAATAACCGCGTATTTTCAGACAATGAACAACCTCGGCGACTGCATACGCCTTTATCAGGACGTTGACCTTTACGGCTCGCAGATAGGCTCGGGGCTGGAATTTCAAATTGATTTCACCGATAATCCCGACGAAAAAACAATAGCCGAAAGAAAAGAAGCCATAGCTGAGCTGTTTCCCGATGATAAAATAAAAACACCTGCGGAATTTTCCTCGGAATGTACAGGCGTAGGCGACACGATACTTAACGTAAAGAACTTTATTCTTTTTATTTCACTTGCGATAACCGCACTCGTCGCTGTCCTTATGGAGCGCTCGTTCGTCGCGAAAGAAAAGGCGGAGATCGCGATGCTAAAGGCGGTCGGATTCACAAGCCGCGCCGTTATAAAGATCCACACACTCAGGTTTGCCGCTGTCGGAATAATTTCTTCAGTACTCGGTATAATTCTCACGATTCCGATAGTTGAATTTGCAATAACTCCGCTTTTCTCCATGATGGGCGCGGGAAAAATAACGTTCAGGATAAATCCGCTTGAAATTTGTCTTATTTACCCGATTATTGTCCTCGTGACAACGCTTGTGAGCGCATTTTTGACTGCGCAGTACACAAGAACTATTCACTCGTCCGATACAGCCAACATTGAATAAGGAGATACGCCATGAATATACTTGAAGTTAAAAGCCTCTGCAAAACTTATATTGTCGATAAACGTCAGAATAACGTGCTTAAAAATGTAAATTTCAATATAGAAAGCGGCGAAATGGTCGCCGTAATGGGACCGTCGGGTTCGGGAAAATCCACGCTGCTGTACACCGTTTCGGGAATGGACAGAGCGACTGCGGGAAGCGTGCTTTTCGATGGGAAAAACATTGCCGAAATGGACGAAAAAGAGCTTTCGGCGCTGCGGCTCGACGATATGGGATTTATTTTTCAGCAGATGTATATGCTAAAAAACCTCACCATTCTCGATAACATAATCCTCCCCGCGTGCCAGTCCGAAAAGGTAAAGGAAACGCGCCGCGAAATCACCGAACGCGGTCAGGCGCTCATGCGCCGCCTCGGTATAATCGAAATTGCCGATAACGATATAAACGAGGTCTCTGGCGGACAGCTACAGCGCGCGTGCATCTGCCGAAGCATGATAAATAACCCGAAAATGATATTCGCGGACGAACCCACAGGCGCGCTCAACCGCACGTCCTCGGAGGAAGTCATGGAGGAGCTTGCGAAGCTCAACGCCGACGGCACGACCATAATGCTCGTAACACACGACGTAAAGGTCGCCGCGAAATGCACAAGAGTTCTTTTTATAGTTGACGGAAACATAAAAGGCGAGTATAATTTAGGTAAGAACGAAAGCGCTTCGGCGCTGCGCGAACGCGAACGCACTCTTAACAACTGGCTTCTCGAAATGGGCTGGTAACCGCGCCCGAAAGGAACTGCTATGACCGACATTCTTATCGTTGAAGATAATAAGGAGCTGGCGGAACTGCTGTGTGATTTTCTCCGCACGGAAAATTACACGGTCTCCATAGCTCAGAGCGGCGAAAAGGCCTTGTCCCTGTACGAAAAATACGGGGCAAGGCTTATCGTGCTTGATATAATGCTGCCGGGAATCGACGGCTTTTACGTCTGCAAAAAAATTCGTGAGGAAAGCAACACGCCGATACTTATTGTGAGTGCAAAAACCGAAAAAGAGGACAAGCTGAACGGGCTTCTCCTCGGCGCGGACGACTACATAGAAAAGCCGTATGACATTGACATTATGCTCGCGAAAATAAGCGGTATCTTCAGGCGCAGATACTCTCTCGACGAGATAACCGACGGCGACCTGCGCATAAACAAGGCGACGCGAACGGTTTATCGCGGAGGCTTCGAACTTGAACTTACCGCAAAGGAATTTGAACTGCTAACGCTTTTTATCGAGAACAAAGGCAGAACGCTCAGCAAGGAGTATATTTTCAATCGAATATGGGGCAGCGACAGCCTTTCGGAGCAGCAAACGCTTACCGTTCACATAAAATGGCTGCGGCAAAAAATAGAGAACGACCCGAAAAATCCGAAGAAAATCGCGACCGTCTGGGGCGTGGGGTATAAGTATAATGAAGAGATTTGACTGCATTTTCGCGGCGGTTACTGCCGTTATTTTTTTCATATTCGCTAATAATCGAAGCGGTACAGCATTCCGTTTAGTTCAGACCGACCGTACCGCGTTGAAATTGAAAGGCTTGTGCGCGAAATTGAACAAAACGGCGCGGATAGCATTGACCTTTCAGAGTGCAGATATGTCACGCGCATCGAAAAAATCAACGGTGGATTTTATGTACCCGAAAGCGATTTCACAGTGCGCGAGATAAACGGAATGCTGTACCGCTTCGATTATTCCGCGGCACGCGCCGATAATACGCCCGAAATTGTCACGGTCAACATTGCTTTGGGCGCTATGGCTCTGCTTAACCTCGCGGTAATGCTGTTTATCAGACGGAATATCATCAAGCCGTTCAACACTCTTTCCGAAGTTCCGTACGAGCTTTCAAAGGGCAATCTCACCGCAGCGGTAAAGGAAAACGAAAGCCGCTTTTTCGGACGCTTTAACTGGGGAATGGATTTGCTCCGCGAAAATCTCGAACAGCAGAAAAGGCGCGAGCTTGAGCTGCAGAAAGAGCGCCGAACGCTGCTTTTATCGCTTTCGCACGACCTAAAAACGCCGCTCTCGGCAATAAAGCTCTATTCAAAAGCGCTCTCAAAGGGGCTGTACCCCGACCCCAAAAAACAGGCTGAGATCGCCGACAGCATTAACGAAAAGGCGGACGAGATCGAGGGATATATCTCACAGATAATTGCCGCTTCAAGGGAAGATTTTTTCGCGACAGACGTGAATAACGGCGAGTTTTATCTATCCGAGCTGACTGAAAAAATAAGCGGATATTACAGCGAAAAACTGCGGCTCGTCGGCACGGATTTTATCGTCGGAAAATATGAAAACTGCATATTGAGCGGCGACATTGACCGAAGCGTTGAGGTTATCCAGAACATTATGGAAAACGCGGTAAAATACGGCGACGGAAAGAAAATTTCGCTGGAATTTTCGCAGGAGGACGACTGCGTTCTGATAACAGTCGTAAACAGCGGCTCTTCCCTTTCTGATACCGAACTGCCGCATATTTTCGACAGCTTTTGGCGCGCAGCAAATGCTGCAAACACGTCGGGAAGCGGACTTGGGCTGTATATCTGCCGACAGATAATGCGCAAAATGAACGGCGAAATATTCGCCGAAATCCACGGCGACAAAATGAGCGTAACCGCCGTTTTTTCTAAAGCATGATCACGTTATCTTCTCCAGCTCCCTGCGAAGCCGCTTTATTATGCGCTTTTCAAGCCGCGATATGTAGCTTTGTGAAATGCCGATTAGGTCGGCGACTTCCTTTTGAGTAAGCTCTTTCCCGTCCACAAGCCCGAACCTTTTTTCCATTATGAACCGCTCGCGCGGCGGGAGCTTTGCGATCGAATCGAGCAGCATTCTGCGCTCCGCCTCGTTTTCGATATTCTCGTTCACTATGTCTGTGTCCGTCCCGAGAACGTCCGAGAGCAGCAGCTCGTTCCCGTCCCAGTCGATATTCAGTGGTTCTTCTATCGAAATTTCACTTTTATACTGGTTGGATTTTCGCAGAAACATCAGTATCTCGTTTTCTATACAGCGTGAAGCGTAAGTCGCGAGTTTAATGTTCTTGTCTGGGCTGAACGTATTGACTGCCTTTATCAGCCCGATAGTGCCTATCGAGATGAGATCCTCCATACCGATGCCCGTTGCCTCGAATTTTTTCGCAATATATACGACAAGCCGCAGGTTATGCACGATAAGCATATCCCTGCCCTTTGAAAAATCGGTTTTGAGCATTGCGAACGCGGTCTCCTCCTCCTCTCTCGTGAGTGGCGGAGGCAGATTGTCCGCCCCGTTGATATAATAGATTCCAAGCGGCTTTTCCTTTCTCAATATCCGTTCAAGTATCGCCGAAAATCGTTCCGTTACCGTTTGCATTGTCAGATCCATTCCTTTCGTTATATCAATATTTTCGGATTAAACACGGCTTCAAATTCCTCGTTCTTCATCGCCGTATCGCTCACGCCTATAAGCACATCAACGTCTTTTCCGCCGACTGTCACTTCGTCCGCACGGAAAGCCGCGATTATCCCCGACCCGTCTATCGTCGAATACGGAATAAGCCGTACTCCCGCAGGCGGGTCGCTCTGCGCCCGTTCAATTCCCGGCGGCGCAAGCCCGCTGACCGACGAAAGCCTGCACACGATCACCGGCAATCCCGTGAAAAAATCGCGGAGGGGATTGCCGCTGTCCAAAAAAGCGTTGAGCCGCACGGAGCTTTTTCGCCGAGGTCGGCGGCTTTGTTTACCTGAACGTATCCAAACCCGCCGCTGCGGAAGTTATACCGCCTATCACAGCCGCGGCGATGAGCCGCCCCATTTTTAGCCGCGTGTGAAGCAGTCCCGCCGACGCCCGAAGCACAAAGTAAGTGATATAAAAATTTACAACAATAAGTACGTCTATGTAAACAGTCATAGTTTTATCACCGCTTACAATTATACCTCGGCGGCGCTGAAAAAAATGTCGATAACGCCGCGCGGAAAAGAAAAAAGATTGACGAAGTAAAGCATTTGTGATATAATAAGCGTAATAAAAAGGAAAATCGGACTATTTGTGCTGTGGGAGGGAAGATGCTTAACGACTTTAATCACATAAAACACGCCCAGCAGCTTCATCAGCGTATGTATAAGATAAACTGCAATTACCGCGCCGCATTCCGGGGAGGCTTCGGCGCGTATGCGGTCGTGTTTGTATGTATGCTGTTCTATATATACTCGAAGTTTTTGACGATAGGTATTGCATACACAAATCACATTGTCGATAACGAGCTTTTCAAGACTGCCGACTTTCAATGGCTTCCCGACGCCGCGCAGCTCTGCTTCGTTACACTTTCGGCGGTTTTCAGCTTTCTGGCGTTCAGAATGCGCAAAAAAATACCGAAATTCGGGCTTCTCGTAAGCAACGCTATCCTGCTCACGATCTGCATTGTAAAAATTATTAAGGGCGAGGATTTTTCCATAACTGCGGCGGCAATTATTGCTTGTATCATTTCAACGGTAATGGACATTATCTGCCTGCGCAACAGCCGCGAGGAAGAAACGCTCTCAAAGCTCGACGGATACCTGCATTTCAACCCGCTGCTAATGAACGAAGCGCCCGTTGAAAATGAAGAAATAAAGTATCGCTTCGCCGATAAAAAAAGCATGGAAACGCTGAACGAAGAGCGTGATATAAAATATTTTGAGGAACACCCAGAGTCGGAATCCGCCAAAATCTACCGCAGAGAACAGGAAGAAAAGCGCGGCGCGGAGATCGACGACTGGCTCGGTGAGCTTATGGGCGAAGAAAGTAATGAAAATGACAAATAATTTCGCTGTGAGTATAAAGTTGTGGAAATTTCTGCCGATATTATAAGTGCAGAGATAGGCACTTAGCTTTGCATGGAAAGGGTGATTTTAATGATCAATTCTCTTAACAGTACGTTTTACACGTCTATGAGCAATGTTCTCACGCAGTGGAGCGATTTCAAGGTAAGCAAAAATCTGTACAAGGCTTATTTCGATATGCAGAAGTCGCAGAAAAACTCGGGAACCGACGAAACTGCAAAGAAGCAGAACACAAAGACGAAAAACACGGTCGAGGATAAGCTCGGCACACTTTCCGACAGTGTTACAAAGGCTTTCGGAAATCTCGAAAGCGCTTTTTCCGTTGATTCCAAGACGGGAGAAATGGATTATGATAAGGCTTATTCCGCCGCAGAGAGCTTTGTAAAAAGCTACAACGACCTCGTTTCTTCTATTCGGACATCTGGCGACAAGTCTGTTTCAAACAAGCACGAGTTCATCACCAACATGACGAATGCGCAGACGAAAAAGCTCAACAACGCAGGCATCAGCATCAATTTCGACGGTACTCTTACCCTCGATAAGGAAAGCTTCATGACTGCGGACACCGCTCAGCTTGAAGCAATTTTCGGCAAGAAAGATTCTTTCGCAAACTTTGTTTCACGTCAGGCGGCACAGCTTAAAGCCTATTCCCAGATAGAACACACCGTTCAGGCAACCAACACATATACCCAGACGGGCAATGTCACGAACCTCTCGAATATCAGCGGTTCGTTCTTCAATATGCTTGGCTGAACATAAAAAAATCCGACAGGATCGCAGTGCCGCAGTTCTGTCGGATTTGTCTTGACTTTTTTGCTTTTTTATGGTATTATTTCAATATTGAAAAGTATTTTGAAAGGAAAAATGACATGATAGAATTCAGATATGACACTCAGCTTCTTATCGAAGGCGAAAATCTTGACGAGGACGTTATTCACGACTATTTCATCGAAAATTTTGTCGGCGACAGCCTGCTCGCAGTCGGCGATGATACGCTTATCAAAATTCACTATCACACCAACGAGCCGTGGAAAGTGCTTGAATACTGTGCTTCTCTCGGCGAGATCTGCGACATTGTCGTTGAGGATATGGACAGACAATCCCGCGGCCTACAAGGCTGAGGCGGAGCCGCCTCGGGCTTGTTCCCGCCTTTATACAGGTTTGGTTTACCCCCGCTGTTTGGTTGACGGCGGGGGTTTCGCTTTTGTTGAATTTTTGAACAGGTTTTTCACACAAAATCACCCCGCAGATCAATATCCGCGGGGGCTTAAATTATTTTACTTTCTTTGCACGCTCCTGGAGCTTTTTAAGCCCGAACATTACAATCGGTATGACCGCAACAAGCACGACCCAGAACCAGTAATGCCCTGCCGTCGTCTTGACCTGAACCGCCTGAAGCTTACCCGACAAATGCCATTCCGCGTCGTCCGATCTTGCTGCGGTACTGCTTAAAATAAGGCTTAAATTGCGGAAATACGCGCTTTCGTCGCCTTGCGACTTAATAATGACTTTAACATATTCGGTGTTCTGCGGAATAGGAAGATAGCCGTTTTCCGCGCCAAGCTGAAAGCGGTAGAAGTACCCGTCCGAAACGAACGGCTTGCTGTACTCCGCCGTAACATTGCTATCATCACTCAGAAACTGCACCGTAACGCTTCCGCTGCTCTTTCC
>USOZ01000045.1 GCA_900556525.1 uncultured Oscillospiraceae bacterium
TTCCGAGCGTCGGGTCAGCCGTTACACCTGCCTCAGCGGCGACTGCGCGGAGCTTGTTGCGGGTATCTCGGGGGCGCTAACGCTGCGCGGCGGCTGTTACTGCATGAGCGACGAATTTGTCATAGAGCCTCGGGCAGTTCGACCAGCGGAACGATACGTCCGTCGTCGCCGTCGATAGGTGCAGTTCCCCGCGCAAATTCAACCTCGGTGTCGTAGATCCCATTAAGCGCCATTTTGAGCAGTTTTCCCGCCTGAACTCCGAAAACAATGCCTTTCTCGCGTATAGCGCGGTTCAGCGCCTCAACGGGATAGCTTCCGAGCGTCGGGTCAGCCGTTTTTACGCATATCGCGGCGCTGAGCCCGTCCGACGAGACCGCTATGTTCACCGTAACGTCGGAGCTGCTGTTTGTGTTTAAAAAAGAAGCGGCAGGACTTTCACCGACGGGTTGGTTCAACCCGTCAATGATACTGTCGAAAAGCCGCTCCATATCTTTTATATTGTTCATCGGTTTCCTCCAAGGTCCGCCGACTTTGGACCTTAAATGACATTTTTCCCGCGCACGGTAGAGCTTACCTCGACCGCGCCGTTTTCCGAATAAAATGTTACGGTTCGCCCGTAATTAAGCCCCGTGTCCGCAGCAATTATCGGAATATGCAGTCCTCCGAGAACGGTTCTTACCGCCGCGATATTCCGCTCGCCGATATTGAACTGCGCGCCGCTGCATTGGAACATTGTCGCGCCGCCCGCGATTTTTGCGGTAATACCCGCGCAGGCGCCCTTTGCGCGCATCGCCGAAAGCATTTCGGGAATAGCCGTATCCGCGAATTTCATCGGCGTTGCCGAACCGCCCGCAATGGATTTGCTGTCGGGGAGCATTATGTGCGAAAGCCCCGAAATTCCCGTAATTTTATCGTAAAGGCATATTCCTATGCAGGAACCGAGCGCATATGTAACGAGAATATCGTCGCGGGTGCAGATTTTCCAGTCGGAAATTCCGACAATGAATTTTTGGCTCATGCTGTCACCCCGAGCTTTTTCAGAAGCGTATCGAGCGAATTCACCGTCGGAAGAAGCATCATCTTCGACTTGATCTCCGTTTTGTCGATGATAAGGTGGCTGTCGATAAACAGCAGCTTATCGCTCATTTCTCCGATAATGCTTACGGGAACGCTCATTATCGCGCCGACCATATCCACGCACATCATAGGTACTCCGACGTTTATTTTCATCTGCGCAAGCTCCGCGATAGCGTTGACATACGAGCCGGACATTATGTTTCCCGTTTCGTTGAGTGCCGAGACCATATCGGGAGTCAGTCCAAGCAGACTTACCGTATCCTGACCGAAAAATGTCGAAACGATAAGGTCTACCATATCCTGTTCAAGCAAAAACAGCATCATTCCCTCAATGTCGCCCGAAATCTGCACAAGAATTCCCGCGACGAGCTTTTCAGCGCCGCCCGCGAAGTCTATCGCCGTCTGAAAATCAAGCAGCTTTACTGCGGGAACCTGAATATCGACCGCTCTTCCTATCATTGCCGAAAATGCGGTAACTGCGTTTCCCGAACCGATATTTCCTACCTCGGTAAGTACGTCTATTTCCATAGCGCCGAGCTGTTCATAACTTTCAATAGTCAAATAAATCAATCCTTTCCGGAAGAATTATGCCGCCTTACGCTCTGAGATTGTTCGCAATGCTCATAAGCTCGTCGGAAGTCGTTACAACGCGCGCGCTGAGCTGATACGAACGCTGCGTTTCAATAAGGTGAACCATTTCGCTCGCGAGGTCGACTGTGGACATTTCGAGCGCCTGCCGCAGTATCTCCCTGTCCTCGGAAGCGCGCGGCTCGCCCGAACGGTCGGTTATCACGAAGTGATTATCCTCGCCCTGTTCAAGTCCCCAGTTGTTGTCAACTTCAAAAAGCCCGATCATATCCGTAAGCGTGTCATAGTCGATCTCGTTCGTTTCATATTCCTCCGTATCGACGACAAGCCCCGTTTCATCGGTTATATTGCGCTCGGCGGTCAGGAAAGGAACGATAATGTGATTGCCCTCGTTGTCGAGAACGAATTCGCCGCAGCCGTTCACGAGTTCCCAGTGGTCGTCGACCTGCGTTATTTCAAAAGAACCGTCGCGGGTCAGGTAAGTATCTCCCCGCTCATCAAGCACCATAAAGAAATTGTCGTTGGGAATCGCGAAATCAAGCGCCTGTTCGGTCATATTGAACGTACCCTGTTCCCACATAAAATCGGTTTTCATTATGTACTGTCCATGCCCCGTCTGCCATTCCTGTTCGGTCTTGCGCTGCTGAGTATAAACGCAGTCCGCAAAGCTCGGGCGAAGCGACTTATAGCCCACGGTGTTCACGTTTGCGATATTGTTCGAGTAAATGTTCATGCCTTCCTGCTCGGCAATCATTCCCGAAGCGCCCGTGTAAAACGAAATGTTCATATTTTTATCCGCCTTTCGTGTTACTGAATTGAAGCGATCTCAACCGCTCTGCTGTTTATGCTGTCGAGGTAGCGCAAAATTCGGCTGTTTGCCTCATAGAGCCGCTGCGCCTCCATCATCTGCGTTATTTCCTTGTTTCCGTCAACGTTCGAGTGTTCCCAGCAGCCTTGTATAACGTCATAAACTTCGTCTGCGGGGATAGCTCCGTCGCCCTCGTAGCGCATAAGCGTGCTGTCGATCTTTTCAACATCCGCGTCCGGCGGAATATAAGTCAGCAGCAGCCCGTCTACACGCTCGTTGTTCACATAGATCGAACCGTCGTTGTCAATGGTGAAATCGCCCGTGCCGAGGTAAATATCCCCGTTTTCGCCCTGAACGCGCCCCATTTTTCCAAGAACCAGATAACCCTCGCCGTCAAGTTCCCACTGTCCGTTGCGGGTCTGATAAATGTTGTCGCCCTGTCCGCGAATATTAAAATATACGTTTCCGTATATTCCAACGTCGAAATTACTGTCCGTAAAAGTGAAATTGCTCTGTTCAAGGTTGGTTTTCGACGCGTCAACATATGTCTGGAGGAAATGTCCCGAAGTTTCCTTGCGCTCGTTTACAAGGATCATTTCGTCCATAAACGTATTCAGGATAATTTCGTCCTTTTTATAGCCCGCCGTGTTCGCGTTTACAATGTTGTTGCCGATTGCGTCAAGCTGGCGCTGCTTGTTGAGCATTCCCTGCGCCGCGTTATAAAACCCTCTTAGCATGATTTTTCCTTTCCGGTTCATATTTTTATCAAATATGAACATTCTCTGCCGAAATGATATACAAAATGACAAAAAATGTCGTGATTTTACTTTAAGTTTACTGTTGAATGTACTGCGTAAGCGCGTGTTTAAGCTGGAGCATCGCCTTTGCGTGTATCTGGCACACGCGCGATTCCGAAACGCCGAGGACCTGCCCGATTTCCGAGAATTTCAGCTTTTCGTAATAATACAGCGTTACGACCTGCTTGGCTTTCGGGTTCAGCTCGTCTATCGCCTGCGCAATGACCTTTTTCTGCTCCTGTTCATACAGCCGCCTGTCAGCCGTTTTTCCGCCCTCAACGTTGAAGTTGTCCTCGTAGAGAAGCTCCTCGAACGAAAGCGTTATCGCGCCCGCTGCGTCCGCCATTCCGCGCATGAGCTTTTCCTTTGTAATGCCCATATGCTCGGCTATCTCGTCGTTTGTGGGGTGACGCCCGAGCTTTGAAAAAAGCTCACTGTACGCGCCGTCAAGTTCTTTGCCGAAGTGCCGGACCTGCCGCGGGACCCAGTCCTGCCGCCGCACATAGTCGATTATCGCGCCTTTTATTTTAAGATTTGCGTACGTTTCAAATTTTACGCCGCGCTCGGGGTCGAAGGTTTCGATCGCGCCCATAAGAGCGAGTACTCCCTCGTTTATTACGTCGTCAGCCGACGCGTATTTAAGATAAATATTCCTCAGAGAAACCGCGATAAGCCGCACGACTTCGAGATAACGGAGAACAATATCGTTTCTTATATTGGTATTGCCTGTCGCACGGTATTCCTGTATCGACTGAACAACATCAAATTCCGTTTTCAAGAGCCGTCCCTCCTTATCCTCAGAGATTTATGCTTCCGACCGACTGTATCTGCGTTGAGCCGTCAATTTCGCTGTAGGAAAGAACCGTAAGCCCGGGTATGAACTGGTCGATGAGTTTTTTGAAATAAACGCGCACGATCGGCGAAGTAAGTACGATTACCGTGGGGATAACGTCCTTTATCTTGTTCACCTCGTCCGTTGTTTTTGCAACGATTTTCTGTATCGTGTCGGGATCCATTGAAAGATAGCTGCCCTGGTCGGATTTTTTCACGCTTGAAACTATCATATCCTCTATGCGCGGGTCTATCGTTATTACGCGGAGCGAATTTGCCTCGGCGAAGCGCCTTGTAATGGTGCGCTTTAACGCCTGACGGACATATTCTACGGTAATATCTATATCCTTCATTGAGGAAGCGTGGTCGCCGAGCGCCTCGAGGATCGTTTCCATATCGCGTATCGGCACGCCCTCGCTGAGAAGCATTGCAAGAACTTTCTGGAGATAGCCGTAGGAAACCACGTTCGGGATAAGATCCTCGACGATAGTCGGGTCGTTTTTCTTGATATTCTCGACCATGGTTTTTACGTCCTGACGGGTGAGGATTTCGTGGCAGTGCTTACGGATAACCTCCGAAAGATGAGTTATCATAACCGAAACGGGGTCGATAAGCGTATATCCCGCAACGTCCGCCATTACCTTTTTATCCTCGCTTATCCAGCGCGCGGGGATCCCGAACGCCGGTTCGATAGTGTCGATACCGTCTACAGCGTTGGTAACGTCGCCGTTGTCGAGAGCAAGATAGTGGTCGACGAGAATTTCTCCCCGCGCGACCTCTTCTCCCTTTATCTTTATTACATATTGGTTAGGATTTATGTCGGGATTATCGCGCATTCGCACGGACGGGATAACCATACCCATATCAAGTGCGAACTGCTTTCTGAAAAGAACAACTCGCTCGATGAAATTTCCGCCGCTGCGCTCGTCCACAAGATGAAGCAGGCTGTAGCCGAACTCCATTTCTATCTGCTCGACGTTCAGCAGCTTGAAAACATTGTCGATATCGCGGTAATAATCGCTGTCCGTCGCGGGAGCCTGCTTTTTCGCCTCTTCGAGCTTCTGCCGCGCTTCGGCAGCCTGCTTTTCCTCGTCCGCCGCCTTCCGGAACTTGTTAAGCTGGATTCCGCCTAAGATAAGTCCCACGCCGAGCAGCGCGAGTACAGGCTTCGGGAAGCCCGGGACAAGCATGAGAACAAGCATTACGATACCCGTTATAATGATAACGGTCGGATTTTGGGTAAACTGCGCCTTAACATCCGCGTTGAAGCTGCCCGTGCTGGCGGTACGGGTTACGACCATACCTGTTGCAACGGAAATCAGCAGCGCAGGTATCTGCGAGCAAAGACCGTCGCCGACGGTCGCAAGCGAATATGTCGAAAGAACCGTGTTGAAATCGCCGCCGTTGACCATTCCGATAATTGCGCCGCCGATAAGGTTTATAAGCGCGGTAACGATAGAGATTATCGCGTCGCCCTTTACGAATTTAGTAGCACCGTCCATAGCTCCGAAGAAGTCGGCTTCGCGCTGTACGTTTGCACGGCGTATTTTCGCTTCTTCGTCTGTTATAGCGCCCGTATTCAGGTCGGCGTCGATAGCCATTTGCTTACCGGGCATCGCGTCGAGCGTGAAGCGCGCCGCAACCTCGGATACTCGTTCCGAACCTTTCGTGATTACAAGAAAGTTTACGAGTACGATAATAATAAAGATGATAAATCCGACAACGGGGTCGCCGCCCATTACGAAGCTGCCGAACGTTTCGATAACCTTTCCCGCATAGCCTGCGCTTAAAATTCCGCGCGTTGTCGAAACATTGAGCGACAGTCGGAAAACCGTCGTAACGAGCAGTATCGTCGGGAATATCGAGAAGCTGAGCGCGTCCTTTATGTACATTGTAATAAGGAGAATAACTAGCGAAAGCCCGATATTGACCAAAAGCAAAAAGTCCAGCAGAACGCCGTCCCATATCTGGTTGAGCGGGATAATGAGCGCGAGGACAATAAATATAACGAATACGGCAAAAACGTTGCTCAGCATCTTTTTTACCATTGTTTTTGCCGCACCTCCAGACCTCTTTATCTCTTTTTATACTCAGCACCAATTAAAAGCTATCCAAAAAATCAAGTATATTCTTTGCATATATGAGTTATACGAGAATTTTTATATATGATTTTATTGGTGCTTAGTATTAAGCGCCTCTTCGGGCGCGGTGAATTTCATACCCTTTGCGTTGTACATTTCCGTGATAACGACTGCAACTGCGGCGAAAAGTGCCGACGGAATCTGCGCGCCGAGCGGAACTTCAAAAAGTTCACGCGCGAGCTTTCGGTTTTCGGTTATGTACACGTCATGTTCTTCCGCGATCGCGACGATTTTAAGCGCGAGCGCGTCCTGTCCCTTCGCCACGACTACCGGAGCGGCCGTTGCGTCCTTTGAAATGTCATATTTAAGCGCGACTGCGTAGTGCGTCGGGTTTCTGACAACAACGTCGGAGTTCGGAACTTCGTCCATCATGCGGCGCTGCGCCATTTCTCGCTGTTTCTGCTTGATTTTTCCCTTTATCTGCGGGTCGCCTTCCATTTGCTTGTACTCGTCCTTTATCTCCTGTTTCGACATTTTCAGATTTTTCTCAAACTGCCACCATTGAAACAGAAAATCCCCCGCCGCCACGAACACGAAAATTATGCACATGACCATGACAATGGAAAAAATCGTATTTGCTATATATGAAACCGCGTAAATCGGTTCGGTGTCGATAAGGCTAATTATTTCGGTCATTCGCGATTCGATCTGACCGTATGCGACGATTATTACCGCGGCAAGCTCGATAATTCCCTTTACAATGCCGACGACCGACTGAAGCGAGAACATTTTCTTTATCCCGTTCAGAGGATTGAGCTTTGAGAACTTGAACCTCAGCGGCTTCATTGTGAATAAGCCCTTTGTCTGCGCCATTACCGAAATCACAACGACGAAAGCGATTATCGCCGCAAGCGGGAGAAAGATCGCCGCGCACGCGCCGACTACGCCGATGAAAATATCGGTATAGGTGCTTATCTCGTTCACGAACGACTCTCCGACAGCGTTTATCCCGTCGCGCACCGCGCGTTCGAGCATGATGAACATATATGAGCCGAGAACCGCAAGCGAAGCGAACGCGCCGAGTATCGAAACCGCGGTAACGACCTCGTTGCTCTGTAAAACCGAGCCTTCCTTTTCTCTTGCGTCACGCCGCTTTTTCGGCGTGGCTTTTTCGGTTTTTTCCTCGCCCGCCATTGCATCACTCCGTTCGGGCTGTTCAGTTTAGAGAATGTTGACGCTAAAATAATGCGCAGATTTTCGAGCATAAATTTTACGCAGACAAGGCAAAAAGGCGCAGGCAGGCTGTCGCCTGTCAAACCTTTTTAACGCAGGACGCGTGAAATTTTGCCAAAAAGATGCGTCATTAGGCTTAGTGTCAACACGAACCAAATCACACAAAATTTCCGACCGCCGCGTAAAGATTTTCCCAAAGATATCCGAGCAGCGTTTCGATAAATTCGGACATTGGTCTTGCCGCCGCAACAAGCACAATAAACCCGACAATGAGCTTGAGCTGGATATTAACGACGTAGACCTGAATGGTCGGGACAGCCTTCATCATAAGCCCCACGCAAATTTCGGTTATAAGCTCCGCCGCGATTATCGGCAGCGCGAACTTAACCGCGAGGGTCATGACCGTTCCGAGGTACAATACAATTACACGCGCGAGGTCAACCGTCGCGTCGGTTATCGCAAAGCCCATCGGAATCGTTTCATACGACACGGAAAAGAGCTTTATATAGCTTAAATGCCCGTTCGTAAGAAAGAAGTACAATATAAAAATATAGTAGTAGATATTCGCAAAAATCGGCATATTTATGCCGGTCGTCGGGTCCATCGTCTTAGCCATTCCGAGTCCGGTCTGCATATCGATGATTTCGCCGGCGTATATGAGAACAGTCAGCATAAGGTTTGTGAAAAGTCCGAACACAAAGCCGACCAGAAGCTCTTTTAATATGATCAGTCCGAACGACAGCGCGTTCGGAATATCTGGAACCTGCGTGACCGTTCCGACGAGCGGCAGCATAACCACCGCAAGTACAACGGACATACCAGCTTTTACGCTGTTGGGGACATTTGAGCGGGAAAAAATCGGGTTAAACGTAAAAATTCCCGTAACGCGGCAGAGAACGAGGAGAAATCCGATAAAATTGTTCAAAATCAGATTCCACAGCTCCATTTTTGCCCAGTCCTCCGTTTAAACCACCGTGTTCGCCATCAGCTCCATGATATAATTGAAAAAATCAATGACGCTGTTGCACATCCACGGCCCCATTGCAAGCAGCCCGAGCGCGACAACTACCGCTTTCGGCGCAAATGTCAGCGTCTGTTCGTGAACCTGCGTCGCCGCCTGCAATATCGCAATAATAAGTCCGACGAGCATTGCTATAATGAGCGTCGGCGCCGCGAGCTTCAACGCAAGCACTACCGCCGCCGTGAATATTTCAAGTACAAGATCTTCGGTCATATTAGCCCTCCGTCAGACGTTGAATGACGAAACGACCGTTCCGACAAGAAGCTGCCAGCCGTCAACAAGCACGAACAGCATTATCTTGAACGGCATTGAGATCATGGACGGCGGGAGCATCATCATACCCATCGCCATGAGCGTTGAAGAAACTACTATGTCAATTACCAAAAACGGTATGAACAGCAGAAATCCCATCTGGAACGCGCGCGTAAGCTCGCTTACGATAAACGCGGGGATAACCGTTTCAAGTCCGAGCTGGTCGGTATAATCGGTGAGCGGAGCCTCGGTTTCCGCGAGATTTACCGCGTCGCGCCCGAGAATGTCCTCAATAAAAGGCTCGTCCTGCGCGGCGGCTGAATTTTCCTGCGCGGAATCCGTCTGCGGCTGTTCGTCGTACACCGATTTTCCCGAAAGGTCGAGGAAAAACTGCATATTCGAATTAGTGGTATTTTTCAGCATAAAGGTCTTGAGCGGCTTTGCTGCGCGCTCCGCCATTTCGGTTATAGTTATTTCACCCGCGCTGTACGGCTGATACGCGTCTTCGTTTATCTGCGTAAAAGTCGGCCACATAATAAAAAGGGTAAGAAACAGCGCAAGTCCCGTCAACACCGAGTTCGGCGGGATTGATTGGGTCTGCATGGCGTTTCTTAAAAAGCTGAACACTATAACTATTCTCGTAAAGGACGTTACCATTACGAGGAAAGAGGGCGCGACTGAGAGAACTGTTATAAGCAGGATTATTTCGAGCGACTGTGAACCGTCTATTCCGAAAACGGACTGCATAAGCGAAGTGTCCGCAATTTCGTCCTGCGGGTTTTCGGTCAATATCTGCGTTTCTGCGGACGAACCGGGTTCAGCCGCGCTCAGCGCCGAGGCGGTAATACACCCGCCCGCGAGAATAACTGCGGTTATAACAAAAGAAACGACAAATTTCAGCAGCAGTTTTCTATTCTGTTTTATCGTTTTCTTAATCATCTTCCGATTCCTTTTCCGATCGTTCCTTTTCCCGCCCGCTGCGGTTCATCGCTGCGGCGAAAGCAGCCGCAAAGCCGCCCTGCTGCGCCTCTGACCGAAGCTGCGAAGAATATTCGTCGGGCGACATATCAAGTTCGCCGAGCTTTTCGATATGCTGCGGGGTCGCACCGATAAGCAGCAGCTTTCCTCCGACGCTTACCACGAGCAGCATACCGTCACGACCGACCGTAACGCGGTCGAGAACGCGCATTTTGCTCCCGCTGTTTACGCCGATGCCGTTGTTGAGCTTTTTAAGCCCGTACAAAAGCAGGAAAAGCAGTCCGAATACCGCCGCAAAAGAAACAACTATCCATAGGACTTGCATAAAACCGTTCCTTTCGGAAATTAACCGAGAACCTTTGAAACTGTCGCTAAAATTCTGTCGGGCTTAAAGGGCTTTACAATAAAATCGAGAGCGCCGAGCTTTATAGCCTCGACAACCATCGCTTCCTGTCCCATTGCGCTGCACATAACGACCTTTGCGTCGGGGTGCTTCGCCTTTATTTCGCCGAGAGCTTCAATTCCGGTCTTGACCGGCATGG
>USOZ01000046.1 GCA_900556525.1 uncultured Oscillospiraceae bacterium
GCGCGCTCGTTCATGCCGTCCGACCAGCGGCAACGCGAGCATGTCGCGTCGATGAAGCTGATTCCGATTCCCGGGCTCATCAAGGACCGCCGCCTTGTCTTTTGCGACGACTCGATCGTCCGCGGAACAACGAGCGGTCAGATCGTCGGACTGCTGCGCGAGGCGGGCGCAGCGGAAGTTCACATGAGGATTTCTTCACCGCCGTTCCTGAACCCCTGCTACTACGGAACGGACATCGACTCGCGCGAAAATCTTATCGCCTGCAATCACACTATTGATGAAATTGCAAAGATGATCAATGCGGACAGCCTCGGATTTCTCCCGATTGAAGAGCTTAAAGAGCTTATCGGCTGTGACGAATACTGCAGCGCGTGCTTCAGCGGCGAATATCCCACGTCTGTCCCGCAGAATACAACAAAAGACCGCTTTGAAAAGAAGCTCTCCGAGCGCAGGCGCGGCTGAAACCAAAACGCGGCATTGCCTATTACAGAGACTTGACGGATAACCCCGAAAGCTCTGATAATCACGATGACCTAAGGAAGCGCTGAATAAATCGCGGCACGCATTTTGCTTGCATATTTTCCGTCATATTGCACGAAAAATCTGTTCGCGCAATCTACATACCTGATTTAATCAGCACTTCTACAAAAATAGAAATGAGGGAGAGAATATGTGCGATTATATCATTAAAAAGGTAGAGCGCACAGAAATGGACGAGCCTTTGAAACTGGTTCGCTGTGTTTTTGATGAATTTGAAGCGCCCGAATATCCGCAGGAGGGAATTCGGGAGTTCTATAATGCTCTGAACGATGAGAAATATTTGTCGGAGCTTACGATGTACTGTGCTTTTTCGGAAGAAAAGCCCGTTGGCGTTATCGCCGTGCGAAATGGAGGAACACATATTGCGCTGTTTTTTGTGGATAAAATGTATCAGCGCAAAGGGATAGGTCGCCAGCTTTTCAGAACGGTTCTGAGCAACTGCACGGCGGATCTGATTACGGTGAATTCATCTCCTTATGCGGTTGAAATATACCACAGACTGGGATTTGAACCGACGGATAGTGAGCAGGTCGTAAATGGAATCAGATTTATGCCGATGGAGCGTAAAGTGAACAAAAATACAGACAGGTTTACCGTTAAGTATAACGAACTTACTGCGGAAGAATTTATCTCGCTCTGGGAATCCGTCTGGGGCGCGGGACCGACTCCCGAACAGACAGAGCTTGCTATGCGGCACACGCTGTTTCGCGTATCTGTATACGACGGCGAAAAGCCGACAGCAATGGCGAGAATGCTCGGTGATATGGGATTGAACTATTATATCAAGGACGTTGCGGTCCGACCCGAATATCAGGGAGCGGGGCTTGGCAGGCTGCTTATAAACGAGCTTATGGACTATATTGACAGGAATGGCGTGAGCGGTACAGATATTTTTGTTGAACTGTGCGCTGCACCTGATAAAATTGCATTTTATGAGAAATTCGGCTTTTCGTCAAATGACGCGCAAAGGCTGAAACTCATGCATCATGTGAAATAAAGGAGTTAAAAATGGATTTTTCAAGACTTAATTTCGGAGTTGACGGCGACAGCATAACAGCGGGGGAGCAATGGTCGCATCACGTTTTCGAGCGGCTCGGAATGGCTTCGCATCACAATGTTGCGGTTGGCAGCGCCGTATGGTATAAGCGCACTCTCGCGTGCGGCGAAAGAGCCGTAACAACGCAGGATTACGACGACCCGAATTTTGCGGGAATAAGCGACGGCTGGGAGCCTACCGAGGACATTAACGAGCTTCAGAAAAGAATGAATAACTGTGCGGTAGTTCATGTTCAGCGGTTCATTTCCGAGGTGAAAAGCGGGAAATATCCCGTTCCCGACGTTTTTGCTTTTGCAATGGGAACTAATGATACGATCGATTGTCTTGGGGACGCGGAAACTGCGCTCGAGGGAAAATTTCTCGAAAACAACGACAAGATAAATCTGTTCACCGAGGCGGGTGCAATGCGTTGGTGCTTGCAGCGCATCATGGAGGAATATCCTCTTGCGCGCGTGTTTGTGCTTACGCCTATTCAGACGGGAATGCCAGACCACAATGCCAAAATAAAAAAGCAGATCGAGCTTAACTTCCGTCCTATTGCAGGTGCAATGGGCGCGCAGATCGTTGACTGTTTCAATAATTGCGGAATATGCGAAAAATTTGAAGTTATCGGCGGAAAGGGAAAGTATCTGCGCGACGGACTTCACCCCGATTTTCCCGGGCAGGCGCTCGAGGGCGCTTTTGCGGCGAAAGAAATCAGAAACAATATGTTTTAATGAACAGTGCGTTCCTTAAAGCACGCCGCAATAAAGACAATATCCGCGAAGCTGTCAAATTTTTCGCCGAATTTGCTTTCGGTGTGCATTTTTCCGGCGATAAAACCGTCGAGCATATCCGAAATGCCGCAGTAAATGTAAAATATAATAAAAATAATGCTGCCGCGCGGCAGAAAAAACAGGCTCAGCGCCGCAGCAATACGGCTGAACGTGATTATATTTGCAGCTTGCTTCATTTAAAACACCTTTCTTTTTTATTGATTTTATCATTCGGAAAAGAAATTGTCAACAAAATTTCTGCGGCACTTGACAACGCAGACAATGTGTACTATAATATAAATTGCGGCAATGCCGCGATCTGCTCCGACGGATTTTTCCACGGGAAAGATTATTTTTTACTGACGCCGAAATTTTATTGAGGTGAAAGGCAGCAAAACAGATATTTATGCGCCTTTACGTCGGTTTTTACAGCCGGTCGGAAATGCGGGAACGTTTATCGTTTTTGTCAATTTCCGACGAAAACGATAAGGCGCTTTTTTATCGGGAGGGACGGTTCTGATGGATTCTGAAAATCGTGTTGCGGTCGTTGCAATGATGGTCGAAAATACCGAAGCGTCGGACAGGATAAACACGCTTCTTCATCAGTACGCTCAGTACGCGATAGGTCGCATGGGCATTCCGTACCGCGAAAAAAATCTGAATGTTATCACGGTTGTGCTGGACGCTCCCGATAACGTTATTTCCGCACTTTCGGGAAAGCTCGGAAGGCTCAGCGGCGTTACCTCCAAGGTTGTCTACTCGAAAAAATAATCGTCCTGTATTCGTTCGGATAGAATGAAAGGATGGAATGACATTATGAAGAAAAAAAGTCTTATTGCAGGGCTTCTTTCCGCAGCTCTGCTGACTGCTTCGGGCTGCAGCAATGCTCCCGCAGAAACCACAACAACTCCTGCCGAAACTACTACGACAATGGCGGCTGAAACAACTGAAGAAACCACGACCGAAGCAGTTTCCGAAGAAACTTCGGCAGCTCCCGAGGAACAGGAAGCTGCAGCTCCCGAACAGGTTAAGGTCGCAGCGCTCAAGGGTCCGACTGCAATGGGTCTTACATGGCTGATGGACAATGCTTCCGAGAGCGGTGTGAACTATGATTTTACTATCGCTGCGGCAGTCGACGAAATTTCGCCCATGCTTATTCAGGGTACGACTGACATCGCCTGCGTTCCCGCAAACCTCGCTTCCGTGCTTTACAATAAGACGGAGGGCGGCGTTGAAGTCCTCGCGGTAAATACTCTCGGCGTGCTTTATATTGCCGAAAACGGAAATTCCGTAAACAGCATTGAAGACCTGCGCGGCAAGACGATTTACAGCAGCGGAAAGGGAGCAACACCCGAATTTGCGCTCAACTATCTGCTTAAAGAAAACGGAATCGACCCTGAAAAGGATGTTACGATCGAATGGAAGACCGAGCACAGCGAATGCCTGTCCGCAATAGTTGCCAATGAAGGCGGAATAGCAATGCTCCCGCAGCCTTTTATCGCGACTGCTACAATGAAGAACGACAATATCCGCGTAGCGATTGACCTTAACGAGGAATGGGCAAAGCTCGACAACGGCAGCGCGCTACTCACGGGCGTTGTTGTTGCTCGCAGAGAATTTGTTGAGCAGTATCCCGATACCGTAAACACGTTTTTAAGCGGATATGCGCAGTCGGTCGATTATGTGAACACGAACGTTGAGGACGCGGCGCAGCTTATCGAAAAGTATGACATTGTACCCGCTGCGGTAGCACAGAAAGCTCTTCCTGCGTGCAATATCGTGTGCATCACAGGCGAAGAAATGAAGACAAAGCTTTCGGGTTATCTGAATGTTCTTTTTGAGCAGTTGGCAACCTCCGTTGGCGGCGCTCTTCCTGCCGACGATTTCTACTATATCGGCTGATGATATAAAACAAAAAATGAGCAGGCTCGGGTCACCGGGCTTGTTCTTTTAAAGAGGGAGTGTGAACATGAAGAAAAAGCTGATAACGGCGGCAGGAGTCGCTTTTTGGCTGATCGTCTGGGAAATTGCAGCGCTTTGCGTCGGAAAAGAAGTGCTGCTTGCGTCACCGATAAGCGTAGCAGTGCGGCTTTTTGAGCTTGTTCCCTCCGCTTCTTTCTGGGGAAGCGTTCTGTTTACCGCAGGGCGCGTGCTTCTCGGCTTTTTTCTTGGAATGACTGTTGGGGTCATTCTTGCTGTTGCCGCAGGGAAATTTTCCGCATTTGAAAGGCTGCTTGCGCCGCTTATTTCCTGCGTTAAATCAATCCCTGTCGCCTCGTTCACGATTCTGGCGCTGATATGGATTTCCTCCCGTAATCTTTCGGTTCTCGTGTCATTCCTGATAGCAGTTCCGATTGTTTATTCAAATATGCTTGAGGGGTTTCACAACCTTGACAAAAATTTAAGCGCAATGGCAGATGTGTTCCGTATCCCTCCTTTGCGGAGATTCGTCGGAGTGTACCTTTCTCAGCTTATGCCGTATTTTCGTTCGGCGGCGCGGCTTGCTATGGGTCTTTGCTGGAAATCGGGGGTTGCTGCGGAGGTAATTGGCGTTCCGAACGGTTCGCTTGGCGAAGCGCTTTACAGCTCTAAAATATACCTTGAAACCACGGATCTGTTTGCGTGGACGATTGTTGTGATCGTCGCGAGCGGACTTTGCGAGAAACTGTTTTTGCTTCTTACCGACCTTGCGGTAAAGCGGATTGAGAGGCTTTGATATGGCACTTCAAGCGGTAAATGTCACAAAAAAATACGGAGAAAATATCGTTCTCGATAACTTTTCGTACAATTTTTCCGATTCGGGATATACCTGTATAATGGGGCAGTCGGGCTGCGGAAAATCCACGCTCCTGCTTATTTTAATGGGGTTGGTGAAGCCCGACAGCGGCGAGGTACGCGGACGTCCCGCGAAAATAAGCGCGGTTTTTCAGGAGGACAGGCTGTGTGAAAACTTGACTGTTCTTGCAAATCTTCGTCTTGTATTCGGAAAAAGCCGAAATGCCGAACTTTTAGCGGCGCTATCCGAAATTGGGCTTGACGGCTGCGAAAATCAGCCTGTCCGCGAGCTTAGCGGCGGAATGAAACGTCGGCTTGCGCTGCTTCGGGCGCTGCTGGCGGAGTATGATGTGCTTTTTCTTGATGAACCGTTCAAGGGACTTGATTCCTGCACAAAAGACCGCGTTATGCAGCTTTGCCGTGATAAAACGGCAGGGAAATCTGTCATACTTGTAACGCACGACAAAGGGGAAGCGGATTTTTTCGGCGAGAATTTGATTGAATTTGGCGTGGACAATGCTTCACGGTAGATATCAGAGCATTAAAAAAAAGCACATCATACTCCGCCAGCAGCGCCCCCCGTGTGCGTCGATTTCGGCGGAGTGCGTGGAGAGGCGAGGGTAGAAGTATCCTTACGGCTGCGGCGTTAGTCGAGGTGTGAAATAGAATAAGGAATTGAAAGCTGCAGGCTATGTGCGAAAGAGCACAGAGCCTGCGGTTTTTTGTGCCTTTTTCTGCCCAATATTTGTAAATTTATGTTATTTTTGTCATTTTTCGCGTTAATTTTACAATGTCTATTGAATTATTTTTAATGCTCTGATATTATGAAATAAAGACGTTATACTCAGCGCCAATTAAAAGCTATAAAAAATTGAGTATATTCTTTGCGTATATGGATTATACGAGAATTTTTATCTATGGTTTTATTGGTGCTTAGTATTAGTCTTAAGGAAATGTTGATTAAATCAGGTATGCAAGCAAGATGCGTGCCGCAGTTTATTCAACGCTTCCTAAAATAAAAATTTTGTGATCGGGCTAAGGAAGCGCTAATTCATGTCACGCATTTTTCTTGCATTTTTCCGCAATTTTGCATGAAAATTCTGAATCAGCGCTTTTCTAAAAAGACCCGAAAGAAAGGAATGGTAAAGTATATGAAGATTTTAAAAAGAATAACCGCTTTGCTGCTTACTGCTGCGCTTGCGGTTACGGCTTTCATACTGCCTGCGGGGGCGGTTTCCATGGAAAGTCTCGCTACCGAGATAGGAACTTTCGAGGTTTTGCCGAATTATATTGATATAAAAAGTGGTACATCTCATTATTATAAAATAAATATTCCTCAATACGGAAAACTTACTATTGATATGCAACATTACAATTACATTGTAACGTTTATATATAATACGTCAGGTGAATTGGTATATCAAAATGGATACTCATCAAACGTTGTGTTAAATAAAGGAAAATATTATATTGAGATTAGAAATACAGGCAGTGGTACTCGCTCATACAAATTCACCACAACCTTCACTCCCATCTATCTCGACACCACTATCACCGCTACGCCCGGCGCGGGCAGCGTTTTCCTCAAATGGACGGTTATAACAGGCTCGACCAAGTATCGCGTTCAGCGCTATGACGGAAAGGTATGGAAAACCGTAGGCACTCCCAGCGCGGCTAATTTCACCGAAAAAAATCTCACCGTCGGTAAGAAATATTCATACCGCATAATGGCATACATGAACGGCGAATGGAGCTGCGTTTCCAAAACGGTCAGCGCAACGCCTATTGCAGCGATACCTACTTCTGTTACCGCAACGGTAAGTGACGGAGCGGTAACGCTTAAATGGAAATCCATTCCCGGCGTAACGCGCTATCGCGTACAGCGCAAAAACGGCAGCACATTCACGACTATCGGTTATACAAGCGCCTGCACCTACACAAACAGAGGTCTGCGAAACGGCACTACATATTATTACCGTGTGCTTGCCTGCGCAAACGGTCAGTGGGGAAAGCCCTCGGCTGTTGTAAACGCAAAGCCCGCTGTAACAACTCCCACAAGAATTACAGCAGTACCGAGCGGAAACCGTATTACAGTTTCATGGACGTCAGTTCCGAACGCAACGCGTTACCGCATACAGTACCTTAACGGAAATACATGGTCAACTGTTGCATATTCGACTACAACCCGATACACAACGAATTATCTTCAGAGAGGAAGAACTTATTCATATCGCGTACTTGCATACGCAAACGGAAAATGGGGACCCGCTTCATCGGTCGCTAAGGCTGCGCTTTAATTTAATGAATAATTGCCCGTCGTTTGACGGGCAATTTCTTTTGTAACCACTGAATATTCACCACATAATGAATATTTTTTAAAACCTATTCCTTTTTCAGACAAAATGTGCTATAATCAAAAGGATAAAATTCAAACAGTAATTGTTCAACAAACCCCACATCTGTGCGCCGTTCTGTCTGCGGCGGACGGAACGAAAAAGAATGGAGGATTTTTATGGAAAACCAGGGTAAAAAAGTTCTGATTATCGGTTCGGGTCCGATTATTATCGGGCAGGCGTGCGAGTTCGACTATTCTGGAACTCAGGCGTGTAAAGCGCTCCGCAAGCTCGGTTATAAGATTGTTCTTGTGAACTCAAACCCCGCGACGATCATGACCGATCCCGAAATTGCGGACGTTACCTATATTGAACCGCTCAATGCGACACGTCTTGAAGAGATAATCGCGAAAGAGCGTCCCGACTGCCTTCTCCCTAATCTCGGCGGTCAGTCAGGACTTAATCTCTGCTCGGAGCTTGATAAGCTCGGTATCCTAAAAAAATATAATGTTGAAGTTATCGGCGTACAGGTTGACGCTATCGAACGCGGCGAGGACAGAATTGAATTTAAAAAGACTATGGACAGCCTCGGAATAAAAATGGCGCGCAGCGAAGTAGCATACACAGTCGACGAAGCGCTTGCCATTGCGGATAAACTCGGCTATCCCGTGGTTCTCCGTCCCGCTTACACAATGGGCGGCACTGGCGGCGGTCTTGTTTACAACACCGAGGAACTCAAGAGCGTTTGCGCAAGAGGACTTCAGGCTTCGCTGGTCGGACAGGTTCTTGTCGAAGAGTCTATTCTCGGTTGGGAGGAACTTGAACTTGAAGTTGTGCGCGACTGCAAGGGAAACATGATAACCGTATGCTTTATTGAAAATATTGACCCGCTCGGCGTACATACTGGCGACAGCTTCTGTTCCGCGCCTATGCTCACTATTCCCGAAGATGTTCAGAAAGAGTTACAGCGTCAGGCGTATAAGATCGTAGACGCAATTCAGGTTATCGGCGGAACGAATGTTCAGTTTGCGCGCAATACCGAGGACGGCAGGATTATTGTTATTGAAATAAATCCGAGGACTTCGCGTTCTTCCGCGCTTGCGTCAAAGGCGACAGGCTTCCCGATCGCGCTTGTTTCGGCAATGCTTGCGACGGGATTGACTCTAGCGGATATTCCCTGTGGAAAATACGGAACCCTCGACAAGTACTATCCCGACGGTGATTATATCGTTATCAAATTTGCAAGATGGGCATTTGAAAAGTTCAAGAACTCCGAGGATAAACTCGGAACTCAGATGCGTGCCGTCGGCGAGGTAATGAGCATAGGCAAGACGTATAAGGAAGCGTTCCAGAAAGCGATACGCAGCCTTGAAAAGGGTCGCTACGGACTTGGTTTTGCAAAGGATTTCAACAGCAAGAGCAAGGAAGAACTTATGGATATGCTTCACGTTCCGACTTCGGAGCGCCAGTTCATCATGTATGAAGCTCTGCGCAAGGGAGCTACGGTTGACGAACTTTTTGAGCTTACAAAAATTAAGCGTTATTTTATCGAACAGATGAAAGAGCTTGTCGAGGAGGAAAACGCACTTATCGCAAACAAGGGCGCTGTTCCCGAAGAAAATGTTCTTCGTCAGGCGAAGAAGGACGGCTTCTCCGACAAATATCTCTCTCAGATACTTGATATTTCCGAAAATGATGTCCGCAAAAAGAGAATCGGCTATGGCATTACCGAAGCATGGGAGGGCGTTCATGTAAGCGGCACAAAGGACGCGGCTTACTACTATTCTTCATATAATATCGAGGATAAGAGCGTTGCTTCAGTCGGAAAGCCGAAGATTATGATACTCGGTTCGGGTCCTAACCGTATCGGTCAGGGTATTGAATTCGATTATTGCTGCGTTCATGCGGCAAATGCGCTCCGCGCCCTCGGATTTGAAACAATTATGGTAAACTGCAACCCTGAAACGGTTTCGACCGACTATGACACTTCGGACAAGCTGTATTTCGAGCCGCTTACTCTTGAGGACGTGCTTTCAATTCATGAGAAGGAAAAGCCGCTCGGCGTTATCGCCCAGTTCGGCGGTCAGACTCCGCTTAACCTTGCGGCTGACCTTAAAAAAGCAGGCGTGAATATTCTCGGAACAACTCCCGAAACAATCGACTTTGCCGAGGACAGAGATTTGTTCCGTGGAATGATGGAAAAGCTCGGAATACCTATGCCTGAATCGGGAATGGCGGTAACTGTTGACGACGCGCTGAAAATTGCGGAGCGTATCGGCTATCCCGTTATGGTTCGCCCCTCATATGTTCTCGGCGGACGCGGAATGGAAGTTGTTCATGACGCAGAAAGCCTGAAAATTTATATGAATGCGGCAGTCGGCGTAACTCCCGACAGACCTATTCTTATCGACCGTTTCCTGCACAACGCGCTTGAATGTGAAGCTGACGCGATAAGCGACGGCGAAAATGTATTTGTGCCCGCTGTAATGGAACATATCGAGCTTGCGGGTATTCATTCGGGCGACTCGGCTTGTATTCTTCCCTCGCTTAACATTTCTCCCGAAAATGTAAAAACAATTAAGGAATATACAAGAAAAATCGCCAAGGAAATGGGTGTTCGCGGACTTATGAATATGCAGTACGCGATTGAGGACGGAAAGGTTTATGTTCTCGAAGCGAACCCGCGCGCCTCAGGCTTGTCACTGTCGTTTACGC